>CANEWV010000244.1 GCA_947442905.1 Chitinophagaceae bacterium
GGTTGATATATGATTACACTCTGGACATTTGTTCCAAAGCCCTTCGGGTGTTTCTTTTTTATCTGCGGTTGAGGTTAAAATACCTTTGCGAATACGCTTAAACCAACGTGGTTTAGCATTTTCTTGCTCTTGCAATTCTTCGCCGGTTAAATTGGCCTCAAAATCTTCTTCTCGTTCTTTTTTCATATGTGCAACCTTTAAATATGAAGGAAAATAGATTAAGCGTTTCTGTTGATACAGTTTAAATCTTCGAAGGCAAGTTCTAAGCGTTTGCTAAAGCTTTCTTCGCCTTTGCGTAACCAAACCCTTGGATCGTAATATTTTTTATTTGGTTTATCGGCACCTTCTGGATTACCTAATTGTGCTTGAAGGTAAGGTTCATTTTTCTTGTAGAATTCGTTGATACCTTCCCAGAAAGCCCATTGTAAATCGGTGTCAATATTCATTTTGATCGCACCATAACCAATCGCTTCTCTAATTTGATGTTGCGGAGATCCGCTACCACCATGGAATACAAAGTATACTGGTTTTTCTGGCGTGTTAAATTCTTTTTGAATATGGATTTGGCTATTGTGTAAAATGTCAGGACGAAGTTCTACGTTACCTGGGCTATATACACCATGTACGTTACCAAAAGCAGCAGCTACGGTAAAGAGGTTACCTACTTTGCTAAGTTCTTTATAAGAGTATGCAACGTGTTCTGGTTGCGTATATAATTTATCGTTTTCTACACCGCTATTGTCTACGCCGTCTTCTTCGCCACCGGTAACACCAAGTTCTATTTCGATACTCATACCTAGTGGCGCCATGCGTTTGTAAAATGCAACTGAGGTTTCAATATTTTCTTCTAAAGATTCTTCAGATAAATCAAGCATGTGTGAACTAAAAAGGGGTTGACCTTTTTCTTTGTGAAAAGCTTCACCAGCATCTAACAAACCACTAATCCATGGAAGCCATTTTTTAGAAGCATGATCGGTGTGGAGTACCACAGGTACTCCATAATGTTTTGCTACGTTATGAATGTGCAAAGCGCCAGAAACAGCACCAGAAATATTGGCTTGTAACTGATCGTTAGGCATACCCTTACCCGCAATAAATTGCGCGCCGCCATTTGAAAACTGAATAATAACAGGTGAGTTAACTTTAGCAGCCGTTTCGAGGGTTGCATTGATATTATTGGTGCCAATAGTATTTACGGCAGGAAGTGCAAATTGATTGTTTTTTGCGTCGTTGTATAAGTTTTCTAATTCTTCTCCAAATAAGACGCCAGCTCTGTACTTTTTCATGTGTATTAATTCTTGTATGTTTCGTATAAATATGAGGGTGCAAGATACTTTATTGCCTGCAAACACCTGTTAGCTTTTATGCACCAATAAGCCGTAAAAATGGGCTCCAATGGCGCTTTATTTTGTGAGGCTTTGGATCACGTCGTACTTTGTAACGATATGGTAATCTCCCTTTTCGTCTTTGGCGATAACAGCCCCGTTTTTTTGGTTGATTAATGTGCCCAATTTTTCTACCGGGGTTAAAAAATCTACAACAGGGTAGGGCTGTTCCATAACACTTTGTACCGACTGATTTTTGATATCTGGGTTGGTAAATATTTGTTGGAAGAGACCATTTTCACTGAGGGATCCCACAATATTATGTGCATCCATTACAGGGATATGTTCGATGTCATATTTTTTCATGAGTGCAACGGCTTCTGCAATTAAATGATCTGGAGAAACGGTAATTAATTTTTGTCCAGCTCTGCCACTCACGATGTCTTTAAATGTTTTCACGTCTAAAAATCCGCGCTCCATCATCCACTCGTCGTTGTAAATTTTTCCTACATATCTGCTACCGTGGTCATGAAAAATACACACCACAACATCGGTAGGTTTTAATTCATGTTTGAGTAGTTCTAAACCTTGCAAACAACTGCCTGCACTATATCCACAAAAGAGTCCTTCTTCTTTAGCAATGCGGCGGGCCATTACAGCGCCGTCTTTATCGGTTACTTGTACGAACTTATCAATCACGCTCATGTCATAGTTTTGAGGCACAAAGTCTTCCCCAAAACCTTCTGAAATATACGGGTGCACTTCGTTCATGTCTATCTCACCCGTGTTGTAATATTTTGTAAGTAAAGAACCGTATACATCAACCGCCCATATTTTAATGTTTGGATTTTTTTCTTTTAGATACATGGCTGTACCCGTAATGGTTCCGCCCGTTCCGGCTGTACATATTAAGTGTGTGATTTTACCTTCTGTTTGTTCCCAAATTTCTGGACCTGTAGATTCGTAGTGCGCTTGTCTGTTGGCCAAATTATCGTACTGATTCATGTACATCGAATTGGGTATTTCTTGCCCCAGTCTTTTTGCAACACTATAATAACTGCGTGGATCTTCTGGTAAAACATTGGTTGGGCAAACGATTACTTCGGCGCCTACGGCTTTTAAAATATCTGCTTTTTCTTTGGACTGTTTATCGGTGGTAACAAAAATGCATTTGTATCCTTTAACGCATGCTGCTAGTGCAAGGCCCATACCGGTGTTGCCACTGGTGCCTTCAATAATAGTACCACCTGGTTTTAATTTTCCTTCGGCTTCTGCAACTTCTACCATTTTAAGCGCCATACGGTCTTTGATAGAATTGCCCGGATTAAAATAATCGACTTTGGCAAGTATAGTACCTGGCCAGCTTTTGGTTATTTTATTGAGCTTGATAATAGGGGTGTTGCCAATGGTTTCTAATACATTATTCAGCCACATACAATGCTAACATTTGTTTGCTTACAAAGATAAAGGAAAGGAGTGGTTATTGAATAGGGGCTTATGCCGTAAAGTTTTCGGCAATTTTATTGCAAAAACCGGTTTCAAGCATTTGAACGGCAAGGGCTACGCTATTGTGAAACGCAGTAGCAGTGCTAATACCGTGGCTAATGATAACGGGTTTGGCAACGCCAAGTACCGGAAGGCCACCGTAGTTTTCGAAATGAAGGCGTTTAAAATACGCGTCATCGCCATGGCCACGCTCTGCAGCAATGGTATGTAATGATTCGGCTAATTTAAGGGCAATATTTCCAGTGAATCCATCGCATACAGTAACGTTTGCTTTGGGTGTTAAAATATCACGTCCTTCGATGTTGCCAATAAAATGTATTTGCTTGTTTTGTTGGAGTAGTGGGTAAGTGGCTTGCGCAAGTGCATTGCCTTTACCTTCTTCTTCACCAATATTTAAAAGTCCAACGGTAGGATTTTTAACGCCCATCATAATGCTAGCGTAGAGGCTTCCTAAAATAGCAAATTGATTGAGCTGTTCTGGTTTACAATCGGCATTGAGTCCTACGTCTACTAAAATACCTGTAGAGCCATCCGATTTAGGCATGGTAGCACCAATGGTTGGACGTAAAACGCCAGGAATTGCTTTGATGGTAAACATGGCGCCCACTAGCATAGCACCAGTGTTACCTGCACTCATAAACGCGTCAATTTTACCTTCAGCTAATAACTGAAAACCGATGGCAATAGAAGACTGTGGTTTTTCTTTGAGTGCTTTGGCTGGATGCTCGTTGTAGCCAATGATTTGTGGGGCATGTACTAAATGCAAATTAGGTGATGCAACCTGGTGCTCCTCTAGAAGAGGCTTTACCAAAGCTTCATCACCTATGCAGTATAGGTTGACATTTGTATTGTGTATAGCTAAATAGGATTTTACGCCCTTAACCGCTTCAAGCGGTGCAAAGTCGCCACCCATCATGTCTATACCAATATTCATGCGCAATATTTTAAGTTCGTGAATTGAACTAAAAGTAAGGCTTAGTTATGGAACTAGGCTTTAAGTGGTGCTTTTTCAGCTACTAACTTTCCTTTGTAGAACAATTTACCTTCACTAACGTGAGCACGGTGACGCAC
>CANEWV010000245.1 GCA_947442905.1 Chitinophagaceae bacterium
ATTAGCTTTGTTTCATGCGTTTGAGACAATTATTTCTACTCTTCATCCTAGTTATTGCAAGTAGTGTTGCTGCACAAAAAAATCTAGTTCAATTTTTAGCCAAACAAAAAGGGTCTTTTGAGTTACAGTTACTCAATAAAGAAACCAAATTGGTTCCTACCCCTATTGGCCTAACCTGTGCCGACTCTAGACACGACTATTTTGTAAATGATGGCAAGTTGTACCTCCAAATTAATGGTACGGGTAAATTATTTACAATGGATAGCTCGCTAGCGTTAACTAGATTAGACAATACCTGCTACGAAGGCTATAATTACGGATCCTATTCTTACATCCGAAACAATAAAATTTACAATTTGGGCGGCTGGGGCTTTTGGCAGTTTAATAGTGGCCTTAGGTATTTTGATACCACATCCAAAGAGTGGTTTAGGGAACCAATTAATAAAGAAGTGCAACTTGCTAAGCATATGAATGCACTTGTCTATCCAGATTACGCAAATGATCTTATGTATGTGGTGTATCAATCTTACCCTAACTCTTATGTTAAAAACACCAGCGATGTGAAAAATGATACCATTTACATGCAGTGTTTAAATTTAAAAACCAACGATTGGTGGAACGCTCCTAAAATCTTGAATGACAAAATATTTTTGGAATCAGTTTTAAATACCAACGCAATGGTTTTTCCAGGCCTCGGTATATTAACAGAATCATACAACCATTTGTACTTAATAAACCCAGCTACACAAAAATTATACGAAATAGAAAATGAAGTTGGCGGTACCATTATGAATTATGTTGCTAGTAAAAATGGCTTGTATTTTTACAAAGACGAAAAACTACATATTTATAATCCACAGCTTGACTCGCTCGTGAGCCTTCCACTTTCTATGTCAAAATTTTCGGAAGTAGCAAAGCCACTCTATAAAACGATAACACCCAGCTTTAGTGAAAAAATTGACATTACTAAACTACTTTTTAGTAGTGCTATCGTATTATTATTTGCAATCATTGTAGTCCTGTTTTTTAAAAACAAACACTTACATAAAATGCAGCAAACCGTTGCTGCGTCTGGATTACACAAAAAATCATTTGAAGTAAATAAGCAGCTAGAATTTTCAGATAATTTAACAGAAACAGAAAAATCAGTACTTGATATTTTGTATGAATATTCGAAACAAGGAGCACCCACTTCGATAGATCAAATTAATAGAGCGCTTGGCGTTAAAAACAAAGAAGTGACTATCCAAAATAAATTACGATCAGATACACTTCAAATGATCAATAAAAAATTTATGGTATTTGCGTCTACAAATGATACACTAGTAGAACGTGAAAAAACTGAATTGGATAAAAGGGTATACCAATACAAACTTAATGAGCGCTACCTAAATAAAATTAAATAGGTATCTCTTACGTAAATAAATGGCTTAGAAAAAGGAATTAACCTTCTGCTTCTTCCTCTTCTTCTTCTTTGAAGAGTGGATTTCTGCGAGATGGGATCACCATTTGTTCATCATCACTTAAGAATACCCAGAAGCTGTTTAATTCAAAAATGTCGCCACTGGTTTTGCTATCACCATCAGCACTTCTGCGCTCGTAGGTACCTAGTAATTCACCATTGTGTCTTAATTGATTTAATTTTTCTTCGTGTGCTAATTCTTTAAAGCTTTCGATCGTCATCATCTAGATTGATTTTGTGCAAATATATATTACTCCTTCTTATTGGCCATATAGTATTACCGCCGAACTTCCGGCTAATGTAAAATTATTACCCATTTTAGAAGATCCATTACTGCTAAGCCCAACTTTCCATGTTCCTTTTGGTAGCGTAAGGGTTTGCGGGGTTTGAGATCCGTTATACGCTATCCATATTTTTTTCCAATTATCACCTACTGCCGCTCCGTTAATGGTATAAGCAATGATTCCGGTAGGCAGGTTGTTTTCAAAATTTATGTTCGTAGCAATTTGCTGTGCAGTTTGCATTCTAAATGCCGGATGCGCACGTCTTATTTGAACCAAGCTTTTTATGAATTGATAGCTGGCGATGTTTTTAGTTTTTAAATCCCAATCAATACCATTCACGATGTCTCCTTTATCAAAAGAATTTTCTACTCCATTTTTTGTTCTTAAAAATTCGGTCCCTGCATGTAAAAAACTTGCACCTTGTGCAGTTAGCACTATGGCATAAGCTAGTTCATGCATTTTAGTGCGCTCTGCAGCAGAAGCACTTTTAAAAGAGAGTTCTATTTTATCCCATAAAATATTATTGTCGTGACAATCTGCATAATTGATAAGGCCTGCAGGGCCCGCTGTATATGGCTCTTTGGAGTAATTGACTTTACTATAATTTATTTGTGGATGCTTACCAGCAGCAACAATCCCAAATTTTACCGACTCACTATTTGAAGTATTGCCAGTTGCAAAACCTCTATCATCAATATTAAAAACACTTCCTTTAATACCATCGCGCATGTCATCACTAAATACTGCAATGCCATTTAATTGAGCCGCATTTTTTTTAAGTGCTCTTTTATCTTCAGGGAGTGGTGAACTGCTAGAGGTCCAACCTTCACCATATAAAACAATGGAAGGTTTAATCTTATGCAGTGTATCGGAAATCATATTCATGGTTTGGATATCATGAATACCCATTAAATCAAAACGAAATCCATCAATATGGTATTCGTTTACCCAGTAAACCACGCTTTCAATCATAAACTTCTGAAACATGGCCTTTTCACTGGCCGTTTCATTACCACAACTACTAGCATCAGAAAAACTACCGTCAGCTCTTTTTCTGTAGTAGTAATCAGGAACCAGTATGTTAAAATTTGAGTTTTTAGTTAAGGCTGTATGATTGTAAACCACATCCATAATAATGCGTAACCCATTACTATGCATCGTTTTAATGAGTTCCTTTAACTCTCTAATACGTACTTTACCATCAGCAGGGTTAGTGCTGTAAGAACCCTCCGGAATATTATAATTGACAGGATCGTATCCCCAGTTGTACTGCACCGCAGACTTTGTTTCATCCACAGAATTATAATCGTAAAAAGGTAAGAGATGAATATGCGTTACACCAAGTTCTTTGATGTGTGAAAGACCAGTAAGTTGTCCAGTATTATTTTTTGTTCCTAGCTCTGCTAACCCTAAAAATTTACCTTTATTTTTTATGCCACTACTTCCATGAATACTAGCGTCTCTTACGTGTAGTTCATAAATAAGAGCGTCGGTTTGTTTATTAGCAACAGAAAAATTAGGCGATTTATCTTTATCCCATCCAACTGGATTGGTTTCTTTTAAATCTATCACTTGTGCTCTTAAACCATTGGTACCACAAGCTTTTGCGTATGGGTCTACCACTTCTTCACTCCATGTATTTCCAATATTTACCTGAAATGTGTAATAGCTATTTTTAAGATTTTCTGGAACAGTAATTTGCCAAACACCATTAACTCCCTTATTCATTGTAATGGACCTAACGGCAGTTCCACCCAAATCAGATTTGTAGATATTTAATTTAGCAGCAGTTGCAGTTGGCGCCCAAATTTTAAATGTAGCAGCCATTGGCGTATAGGTTAAACCTAAATCTTTACCCGTATAAACTGGATAATCTATTTTGCTTTCCTGCGCTGAAAGTCCATTAAGCGACGCAAACAAAACTACAAATGCGATGATGTTTTTCATAAATGCTCAATTAAGATTGCTAATATACGCCCTTAGATAAAATTATTTTTCATCAAATCTTAATTATCTTGCTGTTTTACATACCATGCTTTCAAAGAATAAAAAAATAGACGTTATAGATAAGTTGCTGTCGCTTTGCTACGCACATAATAAAGACGCGCTATTTATTATGAGTTTGATGCATCAATACGAAGAGCG
>CANEWV010000246.1 GCA_947442905.1 Chitinophagaceae bacterium
ATTACTGAAAGAATAGTTAAGGTTGCTCTTTAATAATTATTTAGGTTTGTAGTATGCATGATTTTAAAGAATTGGTGGCCGAATTTGGAACCCGTTTTGGGGTGGCGCAATTTCCGGCGGCCCCTGCAAGCCTTTATGAGCCTGGCGAATATTTTTTAAGTATTGGTGGCAAAAGAATTAGACCTATCCTTTGTGTGCTAGGCAACGAGCTTTTTAGTGAAATCACCGAAGACGCCTGGTCCCTTGCTACAGCCATAGAGCTATTTCACAATTTTACCCTCATTCATGACGATATGATGGACGCTGCAGCACTTAGGCGCGGCATGCAAACAGTGCATACAAAATATGGCGACAATACCGCTTTATTAACTGGAGATGTAATGCTCATTAGAGCCTACGAAAAATTACAAACCATTAATCCGGCGTATTTACCTAAAATATTAAGTCTCTTTAATACCACTGCAAGAGAAGTGTGCGAAGGTCAGCAGCTGGATATGGATTTTGAAAAAATGCCATCAGTTACACTGGACGCATACATTCATATGATTACCCTTAAAACATCGGTGCTTCTTGCTGCGAGTTTAGAAATGGGTGCCATACTCGGCGGTGCCACACCAGGCAATTGCAAACACTTGTATGAGTTTGGAAAAAACCTAGGTATTGCATTTCAAATCCAAGACGATTATTTAGACGTTTTTGGCGATCCTGAAAAATTTGGCAAAGAAGTAGGTGGCGATATCAGACAAAATAAAAAAACCTTTTTACTACTACACGCTTTAGAAGTAGCAACACCTGATCAGCGCGCCAAATTGGATACCTTACTTGCTAGTAATGGTCCAGAAAAAGTGCCGCAGGTAATGGAACTATTTAAAGCTTGTAATGTAGACGCTTGGGCCATCGAGTTAAAAGAAAAATATTTACAAATGGCCCTGGCCAATTTAGAAGATATTGCAGTTACGAGTACTCGAAAGACTGCTCTATTATCGCTTGCAAATTATTTAATGCAACGAGAAAATTAATTTTACATTTTATTACGCATACAAAACGCAATTCATAGCGCATGTCAAATTCTTTATTTAGAAAAAAATCAATCACAAAAATAAATTCCGATGCAGCAGCAGCAGAAGGGCACGGCACTGGACTTAAAAAAATATTAGGCGTAAAGGATTTAACTTTTATGGGTATTGCTGCGGTAATTGGGGCAGGAATATTTTCTACCATTGGTACCGCTGCCTTTAATGGTGGTCCGGGCATTTCATTATTATTTGTAATTACTGCCATCACTTGCGGGTTTAGTGCACTTTGCTACGCCGAGTTTGCAAGTAGGGTGCCTATTGCAGGAAGTGCGTATACCTATGCTTACGTTTCTTTTGGTGAAGTAGTGGCTTGGATTATTGGTTGGGCCCTCATACTTGAATATGCGATTGGAAATATTGTGGTGGCCATTAGTTGGAGTGGTTATTTTAATAATTTACTAGAAGGATTTAATATTCATTTGCCAGGATGGCTTGCTACCAACACAACCAACGCACAAAGTGGTTACGATGAAGCGGTAAAAGCAATGGCCGGAGGTGCAACACTGGAAAGTTTGGGTAGGCATGCCAAAACGGGTTACGATGCTATTGTTAACGCACCGGTTATTGGCGGTATCAAACTGATTTTAAATATTCCTGCTTTTATAATTGTAATGCTCATTACAGCACTTGCATATGTAGGCATTAAAGAGAGTAAAAAAACTACCAATTACATGGTAATTTTTAAAATTGCCGTTATCATTTTTGTAATTGTGATGGGCTTCTTTTACGTAGACACCAAAAACTGGGATCCATTTTTACCAAACGGATTTACAGGTGTGCTTGCGGGCGTGTCTGCAGTGTTTTACGCTTACATTGGTTTTGATGCCATTTCAACCACCGCCGAAGAATGTAAAAATCCACAACGTGATTTACCGCGTGGCATGATCTATTCCTTAATTATTTGCACGGTCCTGTATATTTTAATTGCACTTGTATTAACCGGCATGGTAAATTATAGTGAGTTAAAAGTAGATGATCCTTTAGCTTACGTGTTTCAAAAAATACATCTCAATAAAATCGGGTATTTGATTTCTGTGAGTGCCGTTGTGGCAACCACCAGTGTGTTACTCGTGTTTCAACTTGGTCAACCCCGTATTTGGATGAGTATGAGTAGAGATGGACTATTACCAAAAAAGTTTGCACAAGTGCATCCAAAATATGGTACACCAGCTTTTGCCACCATCATTACTGGTTTGCTTGTGGGTATTCCATCTTTATTTGTAGCAAGTTCCACCATGACCGATTTAACCAGCATTGGAACACTCTTTGCATTTGTGCTCGTTTGTTTTGGCGTACTTGTATTGCCGCGAATGGCTAAAGAAGCGGGTAGCTCTGCATTTAGACTTCCATATTTAAACGGGCAATTTATTATCCCCGCCATAGTAGCTGTTTTTGTTTATTTTTCAATGAATAGAATTTCAGATGCGTTTAGCAATTATAAAACCGAAGGGTTTCAAGAAATTTTATTTTTACTCTTTATTTTTATTGCCATCGTTACAGGTGTATTAAGTTTTGTTCGTAAATATTCAGTCATACCTGTGGTAGGGGCACTTTGCTGCCTCTATTTAATGATTGAAATATCCGCCATTAGTTGGTTGTGGTTTTTTGTATGGATGGGCATTGGTTTAACCATTTACTTCTTTTATAGTAGACGTAGAAGTAAACTCGCAGCATAATAATGAAGTATCAGATAGGTGACGAAATATTGGTGTTGCATAGCAACGAAGAAGGAAAAGTGGTTGATTTTATCAACGACAAAATGGTGATGATTGAAGTGCGTGGGGTAAAGTTTCCTGCTTACATGGATCAAATTGATTTTCCTTATTTTAAGCGCTTCACCCAAAAAAAAATAGTTGAAGATCAAAAGCCGCTCAAGCAGTTTATTGATCAGATACCACAAGAAAAACCAAAGCCTACAGGTATTAAAGAAGAAACCGGCGTTTGTTTAACCCTGATTCCAAAATTTGGGCTCGACGATTTTAACGATGAAATTGTTTCTTCTTTTAAAGTACATCTGGTAAACAATATGGCTACTGCTTATGGTTTTCAGTACAAGCAGTATTTATCTTCTAGTTTAAATTTTGAATTGGAATCTACCATTCAACCTTTTCATGATTTTTATTTACATGACCTAGCGTTTGAAGCCATAAACGATACGCCTAATTTTAGCGTAGACTTTTCACTACTTCAAAAGGTAAAGTACAAAGCCGCGCATTTCGAAACCACCCTTAAATTAAAACCAAAGCAGGTTTTTAATGCCATCGAAAAACTCAAGGAAAACAATGAGCCTACACTCAGCTATTTGTTATTTGATGCTTACCCCGACGAAGCGGTGGTAGAAACTTTTGATATCTCTAAATTATCGGCGGCCGGATTTAAAGTATATGACGCTAAAAAAATAAAGGAAAATTTACCGGCGCCCCGAACAGTGATAGACCTTCATATAGAAAAGCTCACCAATAGTTATTTGCACCTCTCCAATACCGAAATCATGGGTATTCAGTTAAGCGAATTTGACAAATGGTTTGACCTAGCGGTTGCACATAAACTCCCTTCTTTTATTGTGATCCATGGGGTAGGTGAAGGCGTTTTAAGAGACGAATTGCATAGCATTTTAAAGACCAAAAGAGAGGTCAAACACTTTATCAATCAATACGATACACGCTTTGGCTACGGGGCCACCGAGATATTCTTTAAATAAAGGTTATCTTTGCAGCTCCATAAGCCCGAACCATCGAGGTGCTTAGGCACTTAGGAAAGTCCGGACAGCATAGGGCAACCCACCGGTTAAGCGCCGGCCGTTTATATGGTA
>CANEWV010000247.1 GCA_947442905.1 Chitinophagaceae bacterium
ATGCGCAAAGTGTTCCTAAAAATTGGCAAGCATTAGATCCTAGTGCCGATAAGGTATTAGGTATTAGTTTACAAAAAGCATATGATTATCTAAGTAGCAAAAATAAAAAAGCCACCCCCATTATTGTTGCAGTTTTAGATTCAGGTATCGATACCGCACATGAAGACTTAAAAAATATTTTATGGACGAATACCAAAGAAATCCCTGGCAATGGTATTGACGATGATAAAAACGGATACATAGACGATGTGCACGGATGGAATTTTTTAGGCGGCAAAAATGGACAAAGCGTTAAAAGAGCACCAGATGAGCGTTCCAGAATTTACCACAAATACAAAGCAAAATTTTTAAACCCTTTATTGGATACCAATACACTTAGCGCTTCAGATAAAGTGATATATGCCACTTGGAAAAAAACAGAAAACGAATTAAATTATAGCGACGAAGAAAAAGACCAACTAAAATATGTTGAAATGCTATCGAGTGCTTTTAAAAAGCATGACAAAGTACTAAAACAAGAAATGAATGTAGTGAGCTACAATAGAGAAGCACTCACAAAGTTCATCCCCACCAGCATTACAGGTAAAGAAGCCAAGTTAGGACTCCTATCACTTCACCGACTCATGCAATTAGATGAAAACGAATTGAACACGTTTACCATTGCGCAAATGGATGAATACATCGAAGGTAAAAATGTTGCATTTGGAGCCAAAGAAAAATTACCCAACGACGAAAGAAGCCTCATTGTTAGAGACAACTACTATAATTTTTCTGACGCTTTTTATGGCAACAACGATGTTATGGGACCTACGCCCAACCATGGCACGCATGTTAGTGGTATTATTGCAGCGAGCAGAGACAATGCTACCGGTATAGAGGGTGTTGCAGATGCTGTAAAGATTATGATGGTGCGTGTGGTACCCGACGGAGATGAATATGATAAAGACGTAGCCCTTGCCATTAAATATGCAGTAGATAATGGTGCCAAAGTGATTAATATGAGTTTTGGAAAAGCCTATTCGCCCGAAAAATATTGGGTGGATAGTGCCGTTGCATACGCCGAACAAAAAGATGTTTTACTAGTGCACTCAGCCGGCAATGAAAATAATAATTTAGATAGCACTACCGTATATCCAAACGGTTATTTAGCGCCATTTAAAAAAACGGCTACTAATTTTATTACGGTGGGTGCGAGTAGTGACCCCCTTATTACCGAAGCTAGTATCGCCGCAGATTTTAGCAACTATGGCAAACAAAATGTAGACCTTTTTGCACCTGGTGTAAAAATATACTCAACCTTACCTGGCGGAAACACGTATGGCAATCAAGACGGTACTAGTATGGCCGCTCCTATTGTAACTGGAGTTGCTGCACTATTACGTACCTACTACCCTAGCTTAACAGCCAACCAGGTCAAAACAATATTAGAAAAAACAGTGTTCACGCCAACTACAACTGCACCCTGTTTACAACCTGGCAGTAGCAGCATCGCTGTTCCATTTAACACCCTCTCAAAAACAGGCGGTATTGTGAATGCATACAACGCGGTTGTTCTAGCAAACAGTATGGGCAATCAATAAAAAAGCCCCAACAAAAATTGCTGGAGCTTTCTATCTCGAAGGGGGTATAAAAAATTATTTTGCAAACAAATGCACAGCAATTTGAACGTCTTTAGAAGGACCTGCATAAGCAATGCCTAACAAAGTACGATCAAGGCTAAAATAAGCTTGACCAAAAAGACCTTTTTCAGAAGCGCTTCTGATATTTGAAGCGAAGTTTACTGGAACACCAACACCTTTAACATTTAAAGTACCGTTGATGGTGCAAGCAGTGGCGCTTGAATAATCTACAGAAGAAATAGTATAGGTTGCTTCTCCAAATTTTGCTACGTCAAAAAAGTCGGCGCTTTTTAAGTGACCTGCAAGTTTTTCACCAGCTGCATCAGTTACTTTTAAATTAGCAAGGTCAATAACAAAAGAACCACCTACTAATTTACCACCTTCTACTTGAACGCTTCCACCTTTCACAGCAAAGGTACCAGTGTGAAAATCGCCTGCTTTTGAACCAATAAAGTCTACCCTACTCTTATCTGACTGAACAGCTAGGGTGATAGGCGCTTTTGGATTTTTTGGGGCTACAAAAGCCAAAGAACTCGCTAAAAATGCGGCTCCTAATAAGAAAAAGGAAACTTTTTTCATAATTGTATTGAATTTTAAGTGTTTATGCGATTAATTAAGGTAAAATTAAGGGTTTTAATGTAAAGCCGTTTCGCTTATCTTCGCAAAAATTTTTTTGTATGAATCTTCATGAGTACCAAGCTAAAGAACTTCTAAAAAAATACAACGTTCCCGTACAGGAAGGTGTAGCGGTAGAAACAGTAGATGCGGCAGCTGCGGCTTATGCCACTTTAAAGGCCCAAACCGGCAATAATTTTGCGGTCATTAAAGCCCAAATTCACGCAGGTGGTAGAGGCAAGGGTAAGGTTGTAGGAAATGAGCAGCGTGGTGTAGCGGTTGCTAAAAGCGAAGATGATGTAAAAACAATTGCGGGTAATTTACTCGATGGAACCCTAGTTACCATTCAAACTGGTGCTGCCGGTAAACTCGTTAATAAAATATTAATTGCACAGGACGTTTATTATCCTGGTCCTAACGAAGTAAAAGAATTTTACTTGTCTATTTTATTAGACCGTTCAAAAGGTATGAATGTAGTAATGTACAGTACCGAAGGTGGTATGGACATTGAAGAAGTAGCGCATAACACACCAGAAAAAATATTTAAAGAGTGGGTACACCCAGGTGGTGGACTTCAGGGTTTTCAAGCACGTAAAATTGCTTTTAACCTAGGCCTATCTGGCGACGCTTTTAAAAACTGCGTCAAGTTTGTAACCAACTTATATAATGCATACGTACATCTAGATTGCGGCATGCTCGAAATCAATCCACTATTCAAAACATCGGATGAAAAAATCATTGCGGTGGATTGTAAAATGAATATTGACGACAACGCACTGATGCGCCACCCCGATTTACTAGCCATGCGCGATGTATCTGAAGAAGATCCTACCGAAGTAGAAGCAGGCGAGTTTAACCTAAACTTTGTAAAACTAGACGGTAACGTAGGTTGTATGGTAAATGGTGCCGGACTTGCGATGGCTACCATGGATATGATTAAATTAAGTGGTGGTGAGCCAGCTAACTTTTTAGACGTAGGTGGTACGGCTAATGCCCAAACCGTAGAAGCAGGTTTTAGAATTATCATGAAAGACCCGAATGTAAAGGCTATTTTAATTAACATCTTTGGCGGTATCGTTCGTTGTGACCGTGTTGCTGCTGGTGTAATTGAAGCCTTTAACAAATTAGGCAATATCAATATTCCGATCATTGTGCGTTTACAAGGAACCAACGCAGTAGAAGCTAAAAAATTAATTGATGAGAGTGGACTTAAAGTTCAATCGGCGATTCAATTAAGCGAAGCTGCAGACCTTGTTAAAAAAGCAGTTGCTTAATTAACGAATAGAAAAATTTCAAAAGCCTCCAACCTGTTGGGGGCTTTTTTATGCAAGAGATTTACTGCGTAAAATTATTGATAAGGATTACTGCGCACAATTAATGGGCTTCACTTCTGATAGCGCGCTAAAGGTATATCGTAGTCCGGTTTTAACCTCAACGCATTCGTAACGTTTGCGGCGTAGTGGCCCTTTACAAAATACCCGGCCATTGTCTGTTACAAATAGCGAACCCTCTGCAACACTTGCTACCAGTGCATACCCAGGTTTTTGCTTTTCGTTGTAGCCGCGAAGTAACATCAATAATTCGGTTTCACCACCAGCAGTAGCTGCTGGATTTAAAATAGATTTTTGAAGTGCTTTTTCAATTTCGG
>CANEWV010000248.1 GCA_947442905.1 Chitinophagaceae bacterium
CATGTTTTTTAGATCAGAAGAGGATACAGACTTTATGCCCATAATCCCAATGAATGAGCAAGAGTCTGAACAGGATAAAAATATGGTGATACCTTCGGAGCTTGCCATTTTGCCGCTGCGCAATACGGTATTGTTTCCAGGGGTGGTGTTGCCTATTACGGTGGGTAGAGATAAAAGCATTAAGGCGGTGAATGACGCTTATAAAGCAGACAAGCTTATTGGCGTGGTATCTCAAAAAGATGCCAATATTGAGGAGCCGGTGGCCGCAGATTTATGCAGCGTGGGTACGGTGGCTAAAATTATCAAGCTTATTAAAATGCCCGATGGTGGTACTACCATTATTATTCAGGGTAAAAAAAGGTTTGAGCTGGTTTCTATGCTCACCGACGACCCTTATTTTAAGGCGAATATTAAATTATTTGAAGAAGACGCCAGTCCAGAAGGGGACGATTTTGCGGCCATTGTAAGCAGTATTAAAGACCTGGCAACGCAAATTATTCAGCTATCGCCTAATCTTCCAACAGAGGCGGGGATCATTTTAAAGAGCATCGAAAACCCTTCTTTTCTCATAAATTTTGTAAGCTCTAACTTAAATAGTGATATTTCTGAAAAGCAAAAGTTATTGGAAATCAATGATATAAATGAAAGAGCTGAAAGTTTAATTTTAATTCTGCAAAAAGAGCTTCAGTTTGCGGAGCTTAAAAATAAAGTGACCAATAAAACCAGAACCGAGCTGGATAAACAACAACGGGATTACTTTTTACAGCAGCAATTAAAGAGCATCAAAGACGAGCTTGGGGGTGATACCAACGAGCGTGAAATTGCGGATATGAAAAAGAAGGCCGAAGGCAAGAAATGGCCGGAAGCTGCAAAAAATGCATTTGACACGGGTGTGGCCAAACTAGAGCGCATGCACCCAACCACCCCCGATTATTCGGTGGTGTACAATCACCTCGATTTAATGCTTGACCTTCCATGGGACAGCTATACTTCCGATAATTATGACCTTAAAAATGCCAAAAAAGTACTGGATATCGATCATTACGGGATGGCAAAAATTAAGAGTCGTATCCTCGAATACCTAGCCGTTTTAAAGCTAAAAGGTGACATGAAAAGCCCCATTTTATGCTTTTTAGGCCCTCCGGGTATTGGTAAAACCTCGCTTGGTAAGTCTATTGCGCATGCCATTGGTCGTAAATATGTGCGTTTGAGCCTTGGCGGTTTACACGACGAAAGTGAAATTAGGGGTCACCGCAAAACCTATATTGGGGCGATGCCGGGCCGTATCCTTCAAAATATTAGAAAATGTAAGTCTTCAAATCCGGTTATGATACTGGATGAAATAGACAAAATTGGTGCCGACCATCGTGGCGATCCTTCATCGGCGTTACTAGAGGTATTGGATCCAGAGCAAAACAGTAATTTTTATGACAATTACCTAGAGCTCGAATACGACCTTTCTAAAGTGTTGTTTATTGCTACGGCTAATAATATTCAAAATATTCAGCCGGCATTACGTGACCGTCTAGAAATTATTGACTTAAGTGGTTACGCTGTAGAAGAGAAGGTTGAAATTGCTAAAAAGCACCTCGTGCCCAAGCAAAAAGAAGCCCACGGCCTCGAAAAAGTGAATTTTAAAATTGCCGATAAGGTCCTTGAAAAAATCATTGAAAACTATACCAGAGAAAGTGGCGTCCGTGAACTAGACCGTCAGCTGGCATCCGTAATGCGTTTTCAGGCCAAAGAATATGCAACTAAAAACAAAGTAAAAACAACTTTAACGGCGCCAGATATAGAAAAAATACTGGGTCAAGCGCGTTATAGCAACGAAATATATAAGTTGGCCAATATGCCAGGTGTAGCCGTGGGTCTTGCCTGGACCTATGTAGGTGGCGATATTTTATTTATTGAAACCATTTTAAGTGATGGCAAGGGCGAAATAAAGCTTACCGGTAATTTGGGCAATGTAATGAAGGAGAGTGCTACTACCGCATTAAGTTATTTGCAAGCCAACGCTAAAAAATACGGTATTGATACTACTGTGTTTTCTAAAAAGAATATTCACGTGCACGTGCCAGAAGGTGCAACACCAAAAGATGGTCCGAGTGCAGGTATTACCATGCTTACTTCTTTAACCTCTGCATTTACGGGTAGAAAAGTAAAACCTTATTTAGCCATGACCGGCGAAATTACCCTTCGTGGTCAGGTGTTACCGGTAGGGGGTATTAAAGAAAAAGTGTTGGCAGCTAAAAGATCTGGCTTAAAGGAGATTATCATGTGTGCGCAAAATGAAAAAGATGTCAATGAAATTGACAAGGCATTTATTAAAGGAGTAACTTTTCATTATGTAAAAACAATGCAGCAGGTTGTTGACCTTGCCCTTGTTTAATTTTAAAAAATTACAACTGTTTTATGCGCGCCCGTTTACTCTTTGTTTTTTTATGGGTTGGAGTAGTGCATGCTTTTGCGCAAACACAAGGAGGTAATCCGGTATTTAGTTTTTTAAAAAATCCAGCTACCGCAGAAGTTGCTGCACTTGGAGGATCTAATGTTTCACTCATCGGAAATAATGTAGCAGCGGGTTTTTCAAATCCGTCATTACTAAGGCCTGCACATCATGGCCAGGTCGCTACTTCATTTTCAAGTTTACTAGCGGGCATTAATCAGTACAGTTGTATGGCTGGTTATACTGTTGGTACGCAAAATATAGGACTCGGTGTTCAATATGTAAATTATGGAAGCATCGATCAAACCGATGCTGCTGGTAATGTATTAGGTATGTACCGCCCAACTGATTTTGCGGTTCAATTAGGTACGAGTAAACAGTATAAAGACAAATGGTGGCTGGGTGCAGCTGCAAAATTCATTCATTCAAATTACAGCGCTTACCGTTCATCTGCACTTGCAGTGGACGCGTCACTCACTTATTTTGATGAAGCCGCAGGGCTACAAGCAGGAGTAGTGGTAACCAATATGGGAACGCAATTAAATGCGTATGCAGGCGCCGTAAAAGAAGAACTTCCTTTTGAAATAAATGCTGGCATTTCTAAAAAATTAGCAGATGCGCCATTACAATTTTCACTCACCTTACAGCAGTTACAGCGCTTTAATTTACACGGATCAGATACGAGTTTTATTATTTCAGAATCCGGCAAACAATTTTCTACCATTGAAAAAATGATGTCGCATGTGGTGTTAGGAGCGCAGTTAACCGTCAATGAAAATATTCATTGCAATCTTGGTTACAATGTGCTGCGCAGACAATCTTTAAATGGATACAATATCACCAATGGACTTAATGGTGTTACTTTTGGTGTAGCGGTGCTCATGCAAAAACTACATATCAATTACGCCACTGGATTTTACCAGCGCAATATGTTTCATCAGTTATCCCTGAATTTTAATTTTGTCAATAAAGCGCTCTAGTGCCGCGGAGTGATTAAAAAATTTATTTAGTTCCGCCTTTTTTTGGAAGCACTGCTTTAGGTTTGTCCGCAGGTTTATCTTGTGGCTTGTCTATTGGTTTTGTTACCACTGCAGGTGGCGGTGGTGTTTGTTTTTTAGGATCGGTAGGTTTAGTATCTGTGGCAGGTTTTGTGTCTGTTGCTTTTTGTGATTCAGGTGCAATGTCTTCTGCTTTAATATCAAGTGGCACTGCATAATCACCTTCTGTACCCGTTCCTAAATCTTCACTTTCGGCACCTAATACTGGTGGGGTGTTGTTTAAATAATCCAACATGATTTCATTTTCAACCATGTCAGGTTTACTAAATGTAAGTTTGGTATCAATGCCACAGTTGGCATCTGCAGCGGCTTTGCCAAAAAAGTAACCCCAAATAGGTAATACGGCTCTACCACCTTGACCCCA
>CANEWV010000249.1 GCA_947442905.1 Chitinophagaceae bacterium
CCTTACTAGCAGCACATTTTAATACTTCATCCCACTCAGATTTTGCTGAAACCACCCTACTAATAGATGCATTAATAGTAGTACGCTCTATTGGAGTTCCATTTTCAATTCCTTTTTCAAGTATTGTATACAACCCATCCTGCAAGCCATAAGCATCCGTGCCTCCTTGATCTGTAGATTTTACCACTACAACTCTTCCATTAAATAAACCTTGTTTATTGGCTTTATCAATAAAATAATCAGGTAAGCCACGAAGCAATACGCCAGTTCCAAACTGCAATACTTTTTCAGGTAGCGCAAACAATGCATCCACATTATCAGAAGCGGTATTCGCGTATGTTTTTTTATTCAACATCATACATTAATTAGTCTTGTTTATTTTTTGTAACCATTTTGGATAATCTACGAGCAGTAATGTTGCAGGCCAGGTTCCATACCAACCATATCCTGTTCGGCGTTCAACTTCAATTTGGCGTAGATCATATTTTTTTTCGCTATCACGTCCACTAAAAAAAGGACGGTTGGTTCCTATTTCATAAAACCTTGCCCAGATGGTGCTATTAACATCTGGCGCAATGATTCTGTCTTTACCTTTTGGCTCGTTTGGAGCATCCACGTCCACATATTTGAATCCTTTGATTTTTACCGATTCAAACCATTCGATGCCGGCTTTAATAGCAGCAATAATTTCTGGCGATGGATTTTTTTGACGCATTAAAAACTTAAGAATCCCTACCGACTCCTGCCCACTAATAGACACCAGCTCAAACTTTCTAGCCATTTCTGGTTGTAAAGTGTTTTTATTGTACTGCGCGCACCAGCCTGTTAAAACGCCATTTACTTTAATTTGTGTTCTAACAATACAACCTATCCCCAATTCAACTGCAAGCTTTGCTTTTGGAATAAATGCCGCATTAACTACCTCAAAGTTTTTAGCGCCTTCTACAATGTCTTGCATTATATTCAGCACATTTACTATGGCGTCATCATTAAAAGTTATTTGACTTCTATAAGAAGATGCATCAGGATAGTATTGCGGCCATCCTCCTGTTGCATATTGTCCTTTTAATAAATAAGCAATTCCTTTTTCGGCAGCTTTTAAATACTTTTCATTTTTTGTTTTTTTATACGCTGTTACTAGGTACCTAATTTCTTTTGTTGTTGCACCATTGTCAATGGTTGGATCATTTTTAAGCGAGTCCGCAATAATTAATTTTCGCTCTGCCGGCATAAGCGTTTTTTTGTAATCAACTTTAATGTCATTGATTGCTTTTGGCCAACCACCAATAGCACGCTGATACACAAGCATATTTTCGGCTACAGCATCAACCGCTGATACTTGATTTACTGCTGATAATTTAAATGTAGTTGTATCAGGCATCCAGCTGCCACCAAATAACCAGTTAAGTGTTATGTTTTCTGGCTTGATATTTCCTTTTGCGGTTTCTAGGTTATTTTTTAGCCAAGTAAATGCTGCGCCTTCTTTTACTGCATTATAAAAATAAACGCGCTGCCCCCAATTAATTTGGTTTTGAGGATTAGAAGGATTTAAATAAATAGGAGCATCGGCCATCTCTTTGGCGAACCAACCATTGATAATATAAAACTGCGCGTCTCTATGATAACGACCAAGTTTAAACCCTGGATCACCCGTAAATGAACAGTTAACGAGTACCGTTTTAGCATCTTCATTTTTAGATCCATCATGCCATATTGCGGCAGTATTTCCATGCGCAATAAAACTGCAGTTTTGCGCCCATGCCCAACCCCTAGGACAATAAAAGTCTACCCCACCTTCCATGATGCAGTCTTTGAAATAAAAGAACCCCGCTTCTGCATTCCAAGGACTTACTGTATCACCACCATAGGCCCTAAAAATGCAATTTTTAGCGACCAGTCTTGTGGTGGCAAAGCTTCTAAGCGCCATTTGGTGCCCACTATTTCTCACTTCCTTATTGGGGTGTAATGAATCTTTGGGGCAATTGATAAGCGCCGGCGTTGTGTTATTCTGATTTTCAAAACCATAGGTATTGGTAATCGTTAGGTTTTCGAGTACAATATCATTTGATTTTAAATTAATAGTTGCCACGCCCCAATC
This sequence comes from Chitinophagaceae bacterium, assembly GCA_947442905.1. The sequence goes on from CANEWV010000249.1 coordinate 2,099, forward strand.
ATCATCATTTTCGCAGCGCCAAATATCTCTTGCTAATGAAATGGTAAGTATGGTTGTGTTTTTATCTTCTCCAATTAAGCTTACAAAATCCTTTTCTACAAAAATCTTTTCTTTATAGACACCCGCTTTTATAAATATGATTCGGGGTGCAGAAGCTGTGTCAGATAAACTATTAATAGCATCCTGTATAGAAACAAAATCGGCTCCACCGCGCTGATCCACCACAATCATTGACTTACTTGAGGCTTGCGCATAAAGTTTTGTATCACTGAAAAATCCAATGATGGTCATCAAAAAAGCGAAAAAATAAAAGCTTGTTTTTTTCAATTCATTATTTTTTAACTGGAATTTGTTGAATCAGCCACTGCACTAAATCTTTTGCCGCCTGCGCATTTTGATACATAACTGGAAGTTTTCGTCCATCGGTGTATTCGTTATAAAGCCAAGGATCGCCAGTTGCAAACACAGTGCCCTTTCCTATTTTAGCCGTTGCAAAAACAACCAAATCTTCTTTAGATAGCATTGATTGAGCGGGCGCCTTTAACGTTATAGAACAAACTTCTTTTTGATAAATCGTTTGCACATTTTTAAGGATTTTATTCCCGGTAGGTACTTCAATTTTTCCACCCACATAATCAGTTCCAATTACTCTATTATGCGTATCCTCATTAAAATGAATGCCAAATAAATCAGATAATTTATTGATAGCAGTAAAATCGGCATTGGGCTTATCATTGTGAAATAAAACGAGCACCCCTCCTGCTTTTACCCAATTATAAATCTCTACTGCGTCTTTATCGCTCATATAATTGGGAGTAGGGGTATCTCCTATATTGTCTGCATCTACAATCATGTATATAGAGGCATTTTTTAAATTACTTGCTGTTGGTGCTTCAGATAGTGTTTTAGTTTGCAATCCATTAGCGGTTATTACATTTCCTAAAAATGAAAACCCATTGTTATACATTTCAGGCCATTTGTAATGGTAAGCGTATTCAACACCTTTGATATCTTTTTTCTTTTCAGCATTGTAATAATCGTCTAATAAAAAAACTTGCTTATTTCCAAGTTTTGGTGCCGTATGCCACTCCATTTCATTAGCAGCTTGTATAAATGCACCAACACCTTTTGGATCATTTACCACCACTTTTTCAGACATGTAATACGCATAGCTGCCATCACGGTAGGGCTTACCACCAAGCCCACTCACACTTACGGTTCCTTCTAGGTTGGTATACCCGTTTTCATCTTTTTTAATAAACTTTTTTACAATACCATCATATCCTTTTGTAGCAACCGCTAAATAACTTGTTGGCAATAAACCTAAACGTACTGCTTTGGCAGTGGCACATACAAACATGGCGCTTGCAGAAGCCTCTAGATAATTTCCTTTTTCTTTAGGCAGGTTTAAAATATCATACCATAAACCCGTTGCTGGATCCTGTACTTTTTTTATAGCTTCGACAAGGCGTTTTAAAATAGCTATAAGCGCTTCCCTTTTTGGATGCGACTCAGGAAAGTTTTCCAACACATCTACAAGTGCCATTTGGAACCAACCCATGGCCCTGCCCCAAAAATGAGGAGAGCAACCCGTAACAGGATTGGCCCATTTTTGTTCTTTACTTTCATCCCATCCATGATACAACAAACCTGTTTTAGCATCTCTTGCGTGCTGCTCCATCCAAATAAATTGATTGGCAATGTCATCAAATGCTTCAGTCTCATGAAACTGTTTTACATAAGCCGTATAAAATGGC
>CANEWV010000250.1 GCA_947442905.1 Chitinophagaceae bacterium
TCATTGAAAGTTAAGGGCTTTTGCGGACCGGACGGGACTCGAACCCGCGACCTCCGCCGTGACAGGGCGGCATTCTAACCAACTGAACTACCGATCCAAACCTCCAAAAACTGCCTATACAGGTCGTTTTCAGGACGGCAAAGATAAGGGTAAACCCTTTTCATAAACAAATCTTTTCAGAAAAATATTTGAACCCCTAATTTTACCGAAATTCGCAGTTATTATGCCACAATATCCGAATAGACAATTTTTAGAATTTGAGACGCCCATTAAGGAATTATTTGAGCAAATCGAGGACACTAAAAAGTTACAAGAGAAAAATCCAAAAATAGATTACAGTAAAACACTTGCGCAACTAGAAGCATCTATTCTTGATAAAAGAAAAGAACTCACTGTTTCGTTAACGCCTTGGCAGCGTGTACAATTAAGTAGACATCCAGATAGGCCGTATACTTTAAAATACATCGACAATATGTTTACCAACTTTGTTGAATTACATGGCGACCGCAATGTAAAAGATGACAAAGCAATGGTGGGTGGTTTTGCGCAACTCAATGGTGAAACTGTAATGGTGATTGGGCAACAAAAAGGGATCAACACAAAAATGAGACAGCTCCGTAATTTTGGTATGGCCAATCCGGAAGGGTATAGAAAAGCATTACGTTTAATGCGTTTAGCAGAAAAATTTAATAAGCCTGTTATTGCACTCGTAGATACGCCGGGTGCGTTTCCAGGTTTAGAAGCAGAAGAGCGTGGTCAAGGCGAAGCGATTGCTAGAAATATTTATGAAATGATCCGCTTAAAAGTGCCTGTGATTGTTGTGATTATTGGTGAAGGTGCAAGTGGTGGTGCATTAGGCATTGGCGTAGGAGACAGGGTGCTGATGATGGAAAATACTTGGTACACAGTCATTTCTCCAGAAAGTTGTAGTTCAATTTTATGGCGTTCATGGGATAAAAAAGAACTCGCTGCCGAGCAATTAAAATTAACGGCCACAGATATGAAAGGTTTTGGCCTTGTTGATGAAATTGTGCACGAGCCTTTAGGTGGTGCGCACTGGGATTATTCCGAAGCTGCCGAACTTTTAAAGACAGCTATTGTTAAAGAACTCGAGGTAATAAAACATATTGCCCCACAAGACCGAATCAACCAGCGAATAGATAAATATTGCAAAATGGGATTCTGGGAAGAAACAACCGCATAATTTTAAATGATGACAGTACAGCAACAATTGAGAGGAACAGGCGTAGCACTTGTAACGCCATTTGCAAAAGATGGCAGTATAGATTTTACAGCCCTAGGTAAAGTTATTGATCATGTTATTAATGGTGGCGTTGAGTATTTAATTACACTTGGTACAACCGGTGAAACGCCAACCTTAACCAAAGAAGAAAAAATTGCTGTCATAGACTTTACTTTTAGTCACACAGCTGAAAGGGTGCCTATCATTGTTGGTGTGGGTGGTAATAGTACCGCCGAAGTGGTAAGTGATTTACAAAAATTTCCTTTAGATAAAGCGATTGCAGTTTTAAGTGCAGCACCTTATTATAACAAACCTTCTCAAGAAGGTATTTACCAGCATTACAATGCAGTTGCGGCGGCTAGCCCTAAGCCAGTAATTTTATACAATGTACCAGGTCGAACAGGGCGTAATATGACCGCCGCTACTACTCTTCGTTTGGCAAAAGATTGTCCTAATGTAGTGGCTATGAAAGAGGCGAGTGGAGATCTGGCACAGTGTATGGAAATTTTGCGTGACGCTCCTTCCAATTTTGTAGTTGTTAGTGGCGATGATTTATTGACACTTCCACAAATTGCTTGTGGAATGCAGGGCGTTATTAGTGTTGCAGCCAATGCGTATCCTGCGCAGTTTTCAAATATGGTTCGTGCTTGCTTGGCGGGCAATTTTGTTGAAGCAAAAAAAATCAATGATCCTTTAATTGAAGGGTATGATATTATGTTTGCCGAAAACAATCCTGCAGGTGTTAAAGCATTTATGCATGAAATGGGATTACTTGAAAACGAAGTTCGTTTACCAGTGGTACCATTAAGTGAGCCAGTTTACAGCCGCGTAAAAACCTATTTAGCGAAGTAATTATTTTAGCAAAGCCTTAATTTCATTGAGTTTCATAAGTGCTTCAACCGGCGTTAGCTGATTGATGTCGATACTATTGAGCGCCGTTCTAATGCTATCAAATGTAACCGAATGTTCATCAAAAATAGACAGCTGCACTTTAGGTTGTTTAGCGCCAGATTCTGCCAGTTTTTGTGTTGGTGTATTTTCTTTTTGATGTTCTGTTTTGGCTTCTAATAGTGCAAGTATTTCGTTGGCTCTATTAATAAGTGCAGGGGGCATGCCCGCCATGGTTGCAACATGAATACCAAAACTATGGGTACTGCCGCCAGCCGCCAATTTGCGTAAGAAAATTATTTTATTGCCTACTTCTTTGTGTGTAACGTGAAAATTTTTGACGCCGGTTAATGAAGTTTCTAATTCATTTAATTCGTGGTAGTGGGTAGCAAATAATGTTTTTGGTTTTGCAGCAGCGCCATGTAAAAATTCTACAATACTCCAAGCAATGGAAATACCATCGTAGGTGCTGGTGCCTCTTCCAATTTCATCCAGTAGTATTAAACTTCGCGCCGAAATATTATTGACAATACTAGCCGTTTCATTCATTTCTACCATAAATGTAGACTCACCACCACTTAAATTATCGCTGGCGCCTACACGGGTAAATATCTTATCCGTTAAAGGGATTTTAGCGGCTGTAGCTGGCACATAAGAACCCATGTGTGCAAGAAGTGTAATAAGCGCCGTTTGTCTCAAAATGGCACTCTTACCACTCATATTGGGTCCGGTTAAAATAATAATTTGCTGTGTTGTATTGTCAACAAAAATATCATTTGAAATATAGGGTTCACCCGGTGGTAAATTTCTTTCAATAACAGGGTGCCTGCTCTCTGTGAGGTGCAGGTCGTAACCCTCGTGGATGCTAGGTTTGCAATAATTTAATTGAACCGCATTTTCTGCAAAACAACACAGGCAATCAAGTTGTGCAATGACCTGTGCATTTAACTGAATAACTGCAATATAATTTTGAAGGGTCGATAATAGGCTGTCAAATAATGCAATTTCAATCGCAATTATTTTGTCCTCGGCGCCCATTATTTTTTCTTCGTATTCTTTGAGCTCGGAGGTAATGTACCGCTCAGCATTGGCAAGAGTTTGCTTGCGAATCCAAGTATCAGGTACTTTGTTTTTATGTACATTGGTAACTTCTAGGTAGTAGCCAAAAACGTTGTTAAAACTTATTTTTAAAGAAGAGATACCAGTAGCAGCTGCTTCTCTTTGTTGAATATTTACTAAAAAATCTTTGCCGCCCGTTGCAATGTTTCGAAGAGTATCAAGCTCCGTATGAAATCCATCTTTTATAACGCCACCTTTGTTTGCAGCTACCGGTGGGTTTTCTGCAATTTGCTGGTAGATGGTTTCAACAATACTTGGTATAGGATTTAATAGGGCAGCAGCATCCGTAATTTTTTTATTGTTACTTTTTGCAGCCGCTTCTTTTATAATACTAATTTGTTCAAGTCCTCTTGCGAGCTGAACAACTTCTCGTGGATTGATCTTTTTTAATGGCACTTTACTTACCAGCCTTTCCATATCACCGCATGCTTTAATAGCAGCAGATAATGTGGTACAAAGTGTTTGGTCTTTTATAAGTGTTTCAACGGCGTCTAATCTATCATTGATAGCCGCAGTATTTTTTAATGGAAAAATTAACCAGCGGCGCAGTAGCCTGGCGCCCATAGGGCTTACCGTATTATCAATAACTTTTAATAAA
>CANEWV010000251.1 GCA_947442905.1 Chitinophagaceae bacterium
ACGTGTAGGGCGTAGTAATAAAAAAGCGTTTTGTTATTTATTAGCGCCGCCAATGAGTACGCTGCCTTCCGATTCACGTAAGCGTTTACAAACACTTGAGCAGTTTACCGATTTGGGTAGTGGGTTTCAGATTGCGATGCGTGATTTAGATATACGTGGCGCAGGTAATTTATTAGGTGGCGATCAGAGTGGCTTTATGGCTGAAATAGGTTTCGAAATGTACCAGAAAATTTTAGAGGAAGCTGTGCGCGAATTAAAACGCAGTTCCTTTAAAGATTTATTTAAAGAAGAAATTAGTAAGCAGGACGATTTTGTAAAAGACTGTACCATCGATACCGATTTGGAAATTTTAATTCCTGATTCTTATGTCGAAAGTATTGCAGAACGTTTAAGTTTATATACCCGCCTCGATAATTGTGAAAATGACAATGACCTCAACGAGTTTAACACCGAACTGATAGACCGTTTTGGCGCATTACCAACGCAGGTAACGGATTTATTTACAACTGTGCAGTGCCGCTGGCTCGCTGTAGACCTGGGTTTCGAGAAAATGACCTTAAAAGAAAATACACTGCGTTGTTATTTTATTAATAGACCCGACTCTCCATATTTTGAATCGGAATTATTTAAAAAAGTACTCGACTATTTACAAACGGGTACCAACAAAGCGCGCCTTAAACAAGTAGGAAAATTATTTATGCTTATAGTAGATCATGTAAATGATATGGATGCGATGCTCCGCTTTTTAACGCTCATGCACAAGGGTGTAATACCGCAAGCATAAAAAAACCCGCCAGAAGGCAGGTTTAATTATATTTTCAATGATAGAAAAATCTAAACTAGAATCCTTTTGTTGCAACGCCATCAGCAATTGCTTGTAAAGCTTTAGCTTCTCCTAAGATAGCAGCCATTTTATTTCCTTTGCCATCATGACCAGCAGCCATGTATCCACCACGAGCAGTTTTAGTAACTACTGCATCTTGCATTGGAACGTTTTTTTCTTTAGTCTTAAGGCAATATGCTTTAATCATTTTTGAAGTGTCCATTTGTTCAAATTTTGTTGGGTTAGTTAATGAGCAACCGAATTGCTACCACAAGCTAGCTAATTTCTACAATCTAGCCATAAGTTAACAGGCTGTATTGTGCAGATTTTAAGCTGGTTTATTCACAATTTGGCGGATTTTACACGTCAATTTTAGCATATTTAGCGTGCGTTTCAATGAATTCGCGGCGTGGAGCCACTTCATCACCCATGAGCATACTAAATACACGGTCTGCTTCTGCAGCACTTTCGATGGTTACACGTTTAAGCGTTCGGCGAGATGGATCCATGGTTGTTTCCCATAATTGATCGGCGTTCATTTCACCTAATCCCTTGTAACGCTGGATTGTAACGCTGTCATCTTTTCCTCCACCTAGTTTTTCGATCCACATTTTACGCTGCTCTTCGTTGTAAGCGTACTGCTGATCTTTACCTTTTTTAACAAGGTATAAAGGTGGTTGCGCAATGTAGATATAACCCTGTTCTACTAGTTCTTTCATGTAACGGAAAATAAAAGTAAGAATAAGGGTAGCGATATGCGATCCATCTACGTCGGCATCGGTCATAATAATTAACTTATGATAACGAAGCTTTGCAATGTTTAAGGCTTTAGGATCTTCGGGGGTGCCAACGGTAACACCAAGCGCTGTATACATATTACGGATCTCTTCGTTCTCGTAAATTTTATGTTCCATGGCTTTTTCTACGTTTAAGATTTTACCACGTAATGGTAAAATTGCTTGGTAGCTTCTGTCACGACCTTGTTTTGCCGTACCACCCGCAGAGTCTCCTTCCACTAAGTATAGTTCACATCTTTCTGGATCACGCTCAGAGCAATCGGCTAGTTTACCAGGTAAACCACCGCCACTTAAAACGGTTTTACGTTGTACCATGTCACGTGCTTTTTTTGCAGCAACACGGGCTTGAGCCGCTAAAATAATTTTAGAAATTACTTGTTTAGACTCACGTGGATTTTCTTCGAGGTATGCTTCTAATGCTCTTGCAACCGTTGTTTGTACCACACCACTTACTTCAGAGTTACCAAGTTTTGTTTTGGTTTGTCCTTCAAATTGTGGTTCAGGAACTTTCACAGAAATAATGGCGCTTAAACCCTCTCTAAAGTCGTCACCTTCTACGGCAACTTTTGCTCTTTCAAAAAGTCCTTCTTTATCACCATAGCTTTTAAAGACACGCGTTAAAGCTTGTCTAAAGCCAGTTACGTGTGTGCCACCTTCGATGGTATTGATGTTGTTAACGTAAGAAAAAATATGTTCTTTAAAATCGTCGTTGTAGGTTAATGCTACTTCAACAGCAACATTGGTAGCTTCGTCCAAACCCTCTACATATAAGGGTTTTGGGATAATCGCATTACGGTTTGCTTGCTTATCTAAAAGTTCTACGAAATCAATAATACCACCTTCGCTGTAAAATTTACTTACGAAAGGCGCACCGTTTTCATCAAGTTCTCTTAAGTCGGTAAGGGTAATGTTGATGCGTTTATTTAAAAACGATAATTCGCGTAAACGACCCTCTAAAATTTCTCTCTTATATACAGATTCTTGGAAAATAGTATGATCAGGCCAGAAGTGAACTTTGGTCCCTGTAATTGCACTTTCGCCAATTTCGCGAACTGCATATTGAGGCACGCCAATCTTATATTCTTGCTCAAATATTTTACCTTCTCTATGAACGGTTACTAAAAGCGTGGTACTAAGTGCGTTTACGCAACTCACACCCACACCGTGTAAACCACCCGATACTTTGTAGGTGTTTTTATCAAATTTACCACCCGCGTGTAACACGGTCATTACCACTTCTAGCGCTGATCTTTTTTCTTTAGTATGCATAGCCGTAGGGATACCACGTCCATCATCCTGTACGCTAATAGAATTGTCTTCGTGAATGGTAACGCTAATGTTTTTGCAATAACCAGCTAGGGCTTCATCGATAGAGTTATCGACCACTTCATACACTAGGTGGTGAAGGCCTTTAACGCCTACGTCTCCAATGTACATCGCGGGTCTTTTTCTAACCGCTTCTAAACCTTCTAAAACCTGAATACTGTCGGCACCATAATTCTTATTCTGTGCCTCGTTGCTATCTAATTGTTCTTGGCTCATAAAATGCTTGTCTATCCTGAGTTTAGATGAAATGTCAGAACTGGTCAAAGCTAGTTAAAATAAGCTGTTTTTAGGCTCAATTTGGGGCCGTGTTTTCCACATAAATTTGACAGTTCCATGACCAATTTTAGGGCCATTTTGAGGCTAAAAAACCCCTTTGCGATCAAACAATTTAGAAGGCTCAGTTGTAATGCATTAAATTTGCAGTTGGATGGTACAAGTAATGGATATATTAAAAGTAGCGAACCAAAATGGGGTAGAGCCAGGCATGAGCCTGATTTACAGCAAAGAACAGCAGGTTCCAGGCTCTATTGAGTACCAAATTAAGCGCTACTATGCCCTTCAACCTTGGTCTGGATCAGACACTGGGATGCTCATTTACCATTACGACGCCAAAAAACCTGCCAATAACTTTTTAGAACTCCGTTTTTGTATTTCGGGTAACCGCTTCTGCGAAGAAAAAAGTTGTGCACAATGCGTGCATTCGCCCACCAACAATTGCTTTGGTAAACACGAAACTGTAGACACGTTCACTTTTCATTTTACCTCCACTTTTTTACGCCCTTATGTGCACAATGTAAAAGTGAGTAATTACAAAGATGATGTGCTCGCATTTAAGCATCCCAATGCTTTTACAAAAGTATTTCCGTTGTGTAGTAG
>CANEWV010000252.1 GCA_947442905.1 Chitinophagaceae bacterium
AAAACACCATGGGCAAATACGGCATTACCAAGCAAATGCTTATTTCATCTGTGTTTACCGTGCCATCGGGCGTGGGTGAAGTCATTTTAAAACAAGAACAAGGTTGGAGTTATTTAAGAGCTGGGTATTAATTTGGGAAGGTGATATTTGTCACAATGAATAGTATTTTGATAGCGCATCTTTGCAGTATCAAAATAAAACAAACTAAAAATTTATACTTATGTTTTTTCAACATGTTTACGACAAAACCTTAGCCCAAGCAAGTTATTTTATTGGTTGTCAAAAAGCTGGCGTTGCTGCTGTTATAGATCCAAAGCGCGATATCGATACCTACCTCGAAATTGCCAAGCAAAACAATATGCAAATCACGCATATTTTTGAAACACATATCCACGCCGATTTTTTAAGTGGCTCGCGTGAACTAGCTGCCGTTACAGGTGCTAAAATGTATTTATCTGACGAAGGTGGTGAAGGCTGGCAGTATGAATTTGCCCACGAAGGTTTAAAACATGGCCAGCAACTGATGGTGGGTAATTTAAAAATTGAGGTTTTACATACCCCCGGACATACACCAGAAAGCATAAGCTTTTTATTAACGGATACACCAGCAAGTAATGAGCCTGTGATGTTATTTACCGGCGACTTTGTGTTTGTAGGAGATATTGGACGTCCTGACTTATTAGAAAAAGCAGCTGGCATGGTGGGTACACAAGACAAGGGTGCAGAAGAGATGTATCAGTCTATTAACCTGTTTGCCAATCTTCCTGAATTTATTCAAGTATGGCCGGGCCATGGCGCAGGATCTGCGTGTGGTAAAGCCTTAGGCGCTGTACCTAGCACAACCGTGGGTTACGAGAAAAAAAGAAACTGGGCATTTAGCTATGGAACAAATAAAGCTGGCTTTATTGATTTCTTATTAACAGATCAACCAGAGCCGCCAAAGTATTTTGCAAAAATGAAGGAACTCAATAAAGTTGATCGTCCTTTGTTAACAGAAGTGCCTACCATTAAAGAAATGACAGCTGCCGAGTTAAAAGCAGCCATGGATAAAGGTGTTAAACTGATCGACACTAGAAACAAACAAGATTTTGAAAAAGGATTTATTGAGGGCAGTATCAATATTCAGGGTAACAATTCTTTTGCTACTTGGATGGGCTGGTTTGTAAATTACAACGAGCCGTTTATTTTATTAGCAGCTCCAAGTCAAATGGATGATTTAACCAGAAAATTAATGCGTATTGGTCTTGACAATATCCATGGTTTTGTGGACGCTGCTAAAATTAACGAACTTACAAACGGTGCGTTATCAACTTCTACAATGGTTAATATTGCTGATGTAAAAGCAAATACAACAGCGCAGGTGATTGACCTTAGAGGTGCTGCAGAATTTAACGCTGGACATATAGCAGGTGCTACCAATGTTTTTGTAGGTACATTATTACAAAACCTTGCTAAAGTTCCAAAAGACAAACCCGTTATTATTCATTGCCAAGGTGGTGATAGAGCGGCTATTGGCTACTCATTACTTGTAAAAGAAGGCTATACCAACGTTTCTAATTATAGTCCAGGTATCAATGAGTGGATCAAAGAAGCACAACCACTTGTAAGCTAAGCTCAATAATATATGCACATAAAAAAGGCCTTCGAAAATCGAAGGCCTTTTTTTAAAACTATAGTTAAGTGAATTACTTCTTTTTAGTTTCTTTAGCAGCTGTTGCTTCTTCTTGCTTTAACTGACGTGTCATTACTACAGAAGCAATAGGAATACGAGGAGAGTTAAGGATTTCGATACCCTCAGCTTTCACGTCTTCTACTCTAATGTTTGCGTTAAGTGCAAGGTTAGTGATGTCTACGTTAATAGTCTCTACTAAATCTTTAGGTAAAGCTTTCACTTTTAAAGATTTGATTTTGATAACGAGCTTACCACCTTCTTTAACACCTACAGAAGTTCCAACATACTTAAGTGGTAGGGTTGCTACTACTTTTTTGTCATCTACTAGTTCTAAAAGATCTAAGTGGATTAAAGCATCTGTTACTTTGTCAAACTGAAGATCTTTTAAGATACATCTGTACATTTTACCGTCAACGGTAACTTCAGCAATTTGGAACTCACCAGTGTACACTAAAGGCTTAAATGCCTTTGCAGAAGCGTAAAAATTTACCTCCTGAGCACCCCCGTAAATTACAGCTGGCACGCTTTCTTGAGAGCGAATTTGGCGGGCGGCTTTTTTGCCATGATCGGTCCTCAAGTGTCCTTCGATTGTAATTGTTTTCATATTAAAAATTTTGGACGGCGAAGGTAAGGAAAAAACCTTTTACCCGCGCTCTTTGAGCTGAGAATGTATGAAAAGTCCAGTTATGCTCTTGTTTTCATAGGCATTACGTATAGCGATGGCAAACAAATCGGCCACCGAAATCACCTTAATTTTAGCACTTTCCTGCTTTAAAGGGATGGTATCACATACCACAAGCTCCTCTAACACACTGTTCTCGATGTTAGCATAGGCGTTTCCGCTTAATACGGGGTGGGTAATCATGGCTCTAACGCTTCTGGCACCCTTTTCCTTTAAAAGGCCCGCTGCCTTGGCTAGAGTGCCCCCTGTGTCGCAAATATCGTCTACTAAAATGATGTCTTTACCGGTTACATCTCCAATAACCACCATACTAGCAATTTCATTGGCACGCTTGCGGTGTTTATCGCAAATCACCATTTCGGCATTAAAATAGCTGGCAATTTCACGCACACGATTAGTACTTCCTACATCCGGAGCGGCAAAAGCCAGGTTTTGTAATTTAAGGTCGTTGATATAAGGGATAAAAATAGCTGAACTGTCTAGGTGATCTACAGGTACATCAAAGAAGCCCTGAATTTGAGCCGCGTGTAAATCCATGGTGATAACACGGTTAGCGCCCGCAGACTCTAGTAAAGTAGCAATAAGCTTAGATCCTATCGCAACCCTTGGCTTGTCTTTACGGTCTTGACGCGCATACCCGTAATAAGGGATCACGGCAATAATTTTATACGCACTTGCTCTTTTAGCTGCATCAATCATGAGCAGGAGCTCCATTAAATTATCGGTAGGTGCAAACGTGCTTTGTACTAAAAAAACATAGTCGCCACGTACACTCTCTAAAAACACCGGCTGGATTTCTCCATCACTAAAACGCTGGATGTTTACTTTACCAATTGGGGCACCAAAACGTTGGGCGATTTTTTCTGCAAGTTCCTGAGAACCAGTGCCTGAAAAGATTTTTACGGAAGGATTCATAGTCGTGTAGAATATGCAAACGAAGTTATCATTTACCTGTTTAACTTTTAAACCGACTTATGCCTATTTTATTGACATTGTACCCAAACGCCCTAAAAATAAATTTGGAAGAGTTGATAGCCCTGCTTATGCCTGAGCAGCCCCATTAACTATGCTTGCGCCGTTGGACCTCCAAAATTCATGGGGATCTCAATTTGCTCGAGGTCTTTAATGCTGCCATTACCCGCTTCGTAACGCTCAATGTTTTCGGCAAGGGCCTTCATAAAACGCTTGGCGTGCTGGGGTGTAAAAATCACCCTCGATTTTACTTTACTTTTTGGCGTACCAGGCATCACATTTACAAAGTCAATAACAAACTCGGCATTGCTATGCGTAATGATAGCAAGGTTGGCATAACTGCCTTCTGCTACTTCTTCTGAAATTTCGATGTTGAGTTGATTGCCTTGTTGTTCTTGCATGGTAAAAAGTTTAGCGTAACGTTATGGGGTAAAATTGTGTAGCAAAAGTAACCGAAATTTTTAAAAAAAAGCGGCCCCGAGAATTCGGGGCCGC
>CANEWV010000253.1 GCA_947442905.1 Chitinophagaceae bacterium
TATGCGTATAGTGGGCCAGAAACTGGTGATAAAGAAAAAGTATCCTATGTGCTAGTTCAAAATAAAGTAAGACTTGTTTTAACAACGCCACTGCATCCTGAAGGGACAATTGCCGAGCATGTAAACAAACATGGCGATGGCGTCAAAGCAGTTGCTTTAATGGTAAATGATGCCACAGATGCATTTGAACAAACCGTAAAGCGTGGTGCAAAGCCATACATGGAGCCTACTACACGCGAAGATGCGGATGGTAAAATTATAATGAGTGGTATACATATTTATGGTGACACGGTTCATTTATTTATTGAACGCAAAGATTATAAAGGCACATTTATGCCAGGCTTTAAAGTATGGGAAAGCCATTACAATCCAGCAGATGTAGGGCTTCAATACATAGATCATTGCGTAGGGAATGTGGGTTGGAATCAAATGAATACCTGGGTTTCATTTTATGAAGACGTGATGGGCTTTAAAAACATTTTAACTTTTGATGACAAGCAAATTTCTACCGAGTACTCTGCACTCATGAGTAAAGTAATGAGTAATGGAAATGGTTTTGTGAAATTTCCAATTAACGAACCAGCCAAGGCAAAGAAAAAATCTCAAGTAGAAGAGTACCTCGATTTTTATAAGGATGCAGGTGTGCAACACATCGCAATTGCTACGCAGGATATTATTACCACCGTAACTGCACTTAGTGAAAGAGGGGTGGAGTTTTTAAAAGTTCCTAATACTTATTACGATCAGTTGTTAGACCGCATTGGTCCTATCGATGAAGACCTAGAGCCGTTAAGAAAACTAGGTATACTTGTAGACCGTGATGATGAAGGATACCTACTTCAAATATTTACTAAGCCAGTAGAAGATAGGCCTACCTTATTTTTTGAAATCATTCAGCGCAAAGGTGCTAAATCATTTGGTGCGGGAAACTTTAAAGCATTATTTGAAGCCCTCGAAAGAGAACAAGAATTAAGAGGAAACTTATAATTTAATAATCTTTTTTACAATGCCATTTCTGGGATGTCTCCATGTATAAGGAGCTTTCCAGCAGTGGCATTTTTTATTTGCTCAATTGATACGCCCGGTGCTCTTTCGATTAGTACAAATCCGCCTTCTGGTGCAATATCTATAACTGCTAATTCTGTTACAATTCTTTTAACGCAGTTTTTTCCAGTGAGGGGTAAATCGCATTTAGCTAGTAGTTTACTTTCGCCAGCCTTATTTACATGTTGCATGGCTACAATAATATGTTTTGCAGATGCAACAAGATCCATCGCACCACCCATACCTTTTACCATTTTGCCCGGAATTTTCCAGTTGGCAATGTCTCCGTTTTCAGAAACTTCCATCGCGCCAAGTATGGTTAAGTCAATTTTTTTTGAATGAATCATGCCAAAACTCATTGCAGAATCAAAAGAGCTAGCACCCGGAAGTGCTGTAATAGTTTGCTTGCCTGCATTGATGACGTCAGGGTCTACAGCATACTCTTTTGGAAAAGGGCCAACGCCGAGTAAGCCATTTTCGCTCTGAAAACATACGTTGATACCTTCGGGCAAATAGTTGGCTACAAGGGTGGGTATGCCAATGCCTAAATTAACGTAGGTATTGTTTTTTACTTCTTTAGCAATTCTTTTTGCGATGCCTTCTTTATCTAACATAAAATTTTATTTACTGGTGGTGCGTTTTTCAATTCTTTTCTCATAATTTTTTCCTTCAAAAATTCGGTGCACATAAATGCCGGGTGTATGAATTTGATCGGGATCTAGCATGCCTGGTTCTACAAGCTCTTCTACTTCTGCAATGGTAATTTTACCAGCCATTGCCATGAGTGGATTAAAATTGCGCGCCGTGCTTTTAAAAATTAAATTTCCGTCGGTATCGCCTTTCCATGCTTTTACAATAGCAAAATCTGCATTAAAAGCAGTTTCCAATAAATATTCTTTACCATCAAAAATTCTTGATTCTTTACCGGCCGCTACTTCTGTTCCAACACCCGCTGGCGTATAAATAGCTGGCATGCCATAACCTGCAGCCATGCATCTAAATGCTAAGGTTCCTTGCGGAATTAATTCAACTTCTAATTCTCCAGAAAGTAATTGTCTTTCAAACTCTTCGTTTTCGCCAACATAAGACGAAATCATTTTTTTAACTCGTTTTTGTTGAAGGAGTAGTCCAATTCCAAAATCATCAACACCCGCATTGTTTGAAATGCAGGTTAGATTGGTTGTACCTTTTTCTAAAATAGCTTGGATACAATTTTCTGGAATACCACAAAGGCCAAAGCCGCCCAACATAAGGGTGCTGCCATCAGTTATGTCTGCGACCGCGGCTGCTGCGTCTGTTACAAGTTTATAAATCATTGTAAAAATTGATTGGTGAAGTCAATATCAAAATTACCCCTTTTCATGAATACTAACAATTATTAGTATAGGTAGCCATAACTGTCGTAATATGTGTTGCCCCATCCCAAAAATCGACACTTCAGTGTATTTTTAGATTGTTTATGTACGCATTGTTATTTACATTGGGGGATAGAATAAACCCGTTATGAAAAA
Organism: Chitinophagaceae bacterium; assembly: GCA_947442905.1. Next base: position 2,556 of record CANEWV010000253.1, read on the forward strand.
GCAGTTATCTTTTATTGTAAGCTTGTTTTTGTTTTGTGCGAGCATGGCACAAATTCATAAAATGCCAGCGTATCCATTGGTAACGCACAATCCTTATTTTAGTATTTGGTCTTTTTCGGATGAAGTTCAAAAATCAACTACTAGGCACTGGACAGGGTATGATCAGGGCTTAATTGCATACGCAAAAGTGGATGGGGTGCAGTATCAAATTTTAGGAGATATGCAACTTCCTAGTTCGCCAATAGCGGCTGTTGGTGAGGCTGAACCAGTAAACTGCTTATATACTTTTGAAACACCTGCTGCCGGGTGGCAACAAGAAAAATTTGAAACTGCAAATTGGAAAACAGGAAAGCTTCCTTTTGGTAAAGGTTGGGATAATGATTTTGCAACAGCCTGGGACACCAAAGAAATTTGGGTGCGCCGAACGTTTAATTATGACGGCGCAAATATTGACTACTTACTTGCTAAACTTAGGTACGACGAAGATGTAGAAATATACCTGAATGGTAATAAAATTTATAGTTGTGGCAACTGTTATGTCACTTCTGTTAAAAACTATCCATTAGAAGAAGCTATTAAAATGTATTTGCACAAAGGTGAAAATACAATAGCCATGCATTGCATTAATACGCAGGGTTATGCATGGTTGGATGCCGGACTCTATGCGCAAAAAAAATTCACCAGCATACAACTTGCAAAGCAGGAAGATGTTACCGTTACGGCTACTAAAACCAGCTACCGTATGCTTTGTGGTGCAGTTAATGTTACTATAGATTTTTTATCACCGCTGTTAGCAAGTGACCTAGATTTGCTTTCTAGGCCCTTGTCATATATAAGTTTCACCTCTAGTGCTACCGACCATAAAAAGCATGATGTGCAAATTTTATTTGGCGTAAGTGCCTCGGTAGCAAAAGACAGGTCATCACAAATTGAAAAAACTACGGCTGGCAGTATAAATAATATTAAATATTTAATAACGGGTGTAGCAGATCAAAAAATATTAGCAAAACCTGGCGATGATGTACGTATCGATTGGGGCTACGCATATTTGTCTACAGCGAGCGCATCGGCTACTTTATCAAATAAGAGTAGTAGTGATTTACTGCAAGAAATTGCTGGTGTTTCAGAAAACAATAAAGTAGCAGATAATTATCTGACAGTTCAATTACATCAAAAGATTGGTCCAACTGGCACTACAAGTGATAGGGTTATGCTTTCTTATGACGAAATAAAATCGGTTCAATACTTTGGTGAAAATCTGGA
>CANEWV010000254.1 GCA_947442905.1 Chitinophagaceae bacterium
GGAATTGCCAATGGTACCGTGGAAGCGGCTTGTAACCCGCTCGTAGCAACCATTTACGCCGATAATAAAACCACCAAATTAAACCACTTTCATTTGTGGTTCCCGGGTGGTATTGTAATTGGTACCCTCATTGTTTACTTTTTAAGCAAAGCTGGAATTGGTTGGCAGGTACAGGTTGGATTAATGGCCATTCCAACATTACTCTATGGATATTACTTTAGCAAATTAGATTTTCCAGTTACGGAGCGTGTGGCAAGTGGTATTTCTACTGCTGCTATGTATAAGGCGCTATTGAATCCACTTTTTTTAGTGATGATTGTACTTATGTTTGGTACTGCCATCACCGAATTATTTACAGGACAGTGGATTGATGTGTTACTAAAAAATGTTTCTGATAATGCACTCTTATTATTAACCATCGAAACGGGTATTATGGTGATAGGGCGTGGTCTTGCAGAACCCGTGGTACACCGCTTTTCACCAACAGGCGTTTTGTTTTTATCGGCAGTATTATCGGCGGTAGGACTTTATATTATGGGTCACACAACAGGTAATATGTTATTTGTGGGTGCAATTGTGTTTGGTATGGGCGTATGTTATTTCTGGCCTACCATGCTAGGTTTTGTTGCAGAAAATTTACCTGAAACAGGCGCTGTTGGTTTAAACCTTATGGGTGGTGCTGGTATGTTTGCTGTATCGGTGTATATGATATTTATGGGTGATCATTATGCGGAGTTGCAAGCTTCTTCGTTAACACCAGCACAGGCTGGACAAGCGGTACTCAATACCACGCTTTTGATTCCAGTATTTTTATCAGTAGCATTTGCGGGTTTGTTTTTATACATGCGTAATAAAAATAAAGTAGCCGCTTAATATTTTAAAAGAAAAGCAATGTCTAACAATAGAAGAAACGTTATTAAAAATATGGTGGCTGGTGCAGCTACTTTTGCCGCAAGCAGTGCGCTTGGATCACTCGCATCTGCTGCAACAAATACCCCTGAAAGCCTTATGGATAAAGGATTAAAAGGAAATGTAAACCACTCTGTGTGCCGTTGGTGTTTTAGTGGTATCCCACTAGAAGACTTATGTAAAGCTGCCAAAGAAATGGGCCTAGTAGGGATTGATTTAATAGGCCCTTCAGAATGGCCAATACTAAAAAAATATGGACTTATTTCTACCATGTGTAATGGCGCCGAAATTAGTTTAACAAAAGGCTGGGCCGATAAAAATAATCATACAACACTGATTCAAAAATACAATGAGCATATCGATTTAGTAGCGGATGCTGGGTACACCAATTTGATTTGTTTTAGTGGGAATAGAACAGCTACACTGGACGATCAAACTGGACTTGACAACTGTGCCGAAGGTCTAAAACAAATTATGGCACACGCCGAAAAAAGAGGTGTGACCATCATTATGGAACTCCTGAATAGTAAAGTAGACCACAAAGATTATATGTGTGATAGAACGGCTTGGGGTGTAGCACTTTGTAAAAAAATTGGTTCTCCTAATTTTAAATTACTCTACGACATTTACCATATGCAAGTAGATGAAGGAGACGTGATTCATACCATCAATACCTACCACGAATATATTGGCCATTACCACACCGCGGGTGTACCTGGACGTCATGAAATTGATGATACACAAGAGTTGTATTATCCTGCTATCATGAAAGCCATTGTAGCCACTGGGTTTACAAAGTATGTAGCACAAGAATTTATTCCAGCGTCCAAAGATCCACTTGCTTCATTAAAGCAAGCGATTAAAATTTGTGACGTATAATTTATCAATCATTAACCATGAATAGAAGAGAAGCCTTATCAAGTGTTGCCCTATTACTCGGGGGAACTATTATTGGATCATCTGCTTTTTTGAGCGGTTGTAAAGCAAACCCAGATGCTGCTGCCGGTGTATTATCAGCTGCCGATATGAGTTTGTTAAATGACATCGCAGAAATTATTATTCCTATCACAAACACACCGGGAGCAAAAGCTGCAAAGGTGGGTGAGTTTATGGGCGTAATTGTAACGGATTGTTACGATGCAAAAGATCAAAAAGTATTTAAAGATGGACTAGCGGCACTAGCAAGTAAGTTTAGTGCAGCAAATGCAGAAGCGCAGCAAAAAATGATTGTTGATGTAGACGCTGAAGCAAAAAAATACCAAGAAACAAAAACGGCAGAACAGCCTACGCATTATTTTACCATGATCAAACAGCTTACACTTTGGGGTTACTTTAGCTCTGAAATAGGCGCTACGCAAGCACTTCGTTATGTTGCGATTCCTGGAAAATATGAAGGATGTGTTCCTTACAAAAAAGGAGATAAGGCTTGGGCCTAGCTAGATTGCGCTTTTTTGGAGCCGCAATATTTTTCATATTTAAATTATTTATCTGATGTCAATTAATAGAAGAGATTTTTTACGCAATAGTTCTTTTGCAGCGCTAGGATTGAGTGTGCCTTTTTTGAGCAAAGCGAGTTTTTTGGATGCACCTGCAGGATTTAAAATTCCAAACTTTGGTATTCAGTTGTGGACGGTGAAAGAAAATATGATGGCGGATGCCAAAGGCACGCTTGCAAAGCTGGCTAGTTTTGGATACAAACAAATTGAAAGTTACGAAGGCCCTCAAGGTATGTTTTGGGGCATGGGTCATAAAGGATTTAAAACCTATATGGATGATTTAGGTATGAAAATTGTTTCTAGCCATTGTGATAATCTAACTGATTTTGATAAAAAATCGGAACAAGCGGCGGCTATTGGCATGCAGTATTTAATTTGTCCGCACAAGGGCACGCAAAAAAGCCTAGATAATTACAAAGCGTTTGCGGATGAGTTTAACGAATCTGGTAAAATTGCAAAAAAGCACGGTATTAAATTTGCGTATCACAATCATGATTATTCATTTATCCCAATGGATGGTCAAATGCCTCAAGATGTAATGATGATGGGCACCGACCCTGCTCTTGTTGATTTTGAAATGGATATTTACTGGGTACGTGCAGCCAACGAAGACCCAATTGCATGGTTAAAAAAATATCCAAACCGTTTTAAGCTTTGTCACGTTAAAGACTTAGCCAATACAGCCAACAACGGTCACGACTCATGTGTGCTGGGCACAGGTACCATCGATTTTAAAAAGATTTTAAAAGCAGGCGCTAAATATGGCCTCGAAACTTTTATAGTTGAGCAGGAAGCGTTTACGGGCACAAACCCAATAGATGCTGCAGGGCTTGATGCAAAATATATGCAGAAGAATTTTTAGCGATTGATTTATTGCGCGTCTAATGTTGCGCGCTGTTCATTTTGTGCAGCGAAAAATTTTATACATAAAAAGGGCGCCTAAAGGCGCCCTTTTTGCTGGAGTTCGGCTATCACCTGATAGAGCCGATCAATATCTGATTGGCTATTAAAACCATTGATGGAGTATCTGAGGTACACATCATTTCCTTGGCGCATGATGGGAACTTCTATTTGATATTCTGTAAAAAGCGTACGCTGTAATAATTCTGGATCTGCTGTTTTAATAGGAATACTAATCATTTGTCCAATCCATTCGCTGGTTAATGGACTAATGGGTGTACTACCAAGTAAATCAAAAAAGCGCTGCGCATTAGAAAGCACCAGTTCATGACATTTTTTTGATACCTCATCCCAGTTGTACTTTTCCATAAATGCTAGACAGTCTGGTACCGTTAAAAAAGCCGAAAAGTCTCTGGTACCAATCATTTGATGGTAATCTAAAAAACTAGAATGGCTAGGCTTTAATGCTTTGTACCCCCAACTTACCACGA
>CANEWV010000255.1 GCA_947442905.1 Chitinophagaceae bacterium
AATCGGCGGCATGTGTTGGTCTCGCACCACCTTTAATGGTATTTCTTTTGCGTGCAAAAACATCCCACACAGATAAACCCTTGCCATCCTCAAAAGCAGCGCCTTCATTTTGAGGAGCGGCCATGCCAACTCCCCATTTAAAATCAGGCCCAAAATCAGCGGCAGTAAATGTTTTTTTATGCAAGTGTTTTAGATTTTATCCATCATCTCTAATAAGTCATCCAATACAGCAGTAGGATTGGCTACTGCAATTTGTTCTCTAGTTTGAGCGCCTGTAGTAACACCAAAAGTTTTACCACAACCAGCGTTTTTACCTTCTTCAATATCAATCGCTGAATCACCTACTTTAACAACAGTTAAAGGGTCTTGGATATTAAAATGCTGTATCGCAAATTCAATCATATCAGGCGCTGGACGGTTATTAGACACATCAGAAGCGGTAACGAGTAAATCTATATCTTCTCCAATTGTCCAATTGAGTTTTTGCAATAAACCAGTGGCTGTTGCCCTATTGTATCCTGTATTTAAAACAACTTTAATTTCTTGTTTTTTAAGCAGCGCAAAAACAGTTTCGGCATTGGAACAAGGGGTTACATCCAAATTTGCATATGCGTCAGCTAACAACACTACAAACTGCTCATAAATGGCATTGGCATTTACACCTTCTGCATGTGCAGCAAGTAAAACATCTTTAATGGCTTGTAATTTTTCTTTACCGGCGCCATGAAGTAGCACATCATCTAGTGTAACATCAACACCTGCATTAACAATGGCAGCATGCAGTGTTTTATACACCACATTGTTTTCATCCACTGTGGTACCTGCCATATCAAAAACAACCATAGAAGTTAGCATACAAACTATTTTAAAGTATTAGCAATATAAGGTGCAAAGGCTTCAATCGGATCTGTTTGCATGGTAGGATCTTTCGCTAAATCATCCCAGGTTCTTAAAAGCACTGCTTCTTTGTAATTTTCATATTTTTCAAATTCAGCAGCTTCTTCGGCGTTCATAATGCCTCCCTGTAACGCCAAACTTTGGCGCGACGGCTCGCTTAATGTGTTGTAATAACCAGCGTCCACAAAACACAAATATCTTTTGGCCTGAACATGTAATTTTGCAGGCTCGACCACTTCTTTGATAAAATATTTTTCCAAAAACAAAGCGGCTAGTTCTTCATGTAAATCATCTACACCAAAATCTGGAGCATCGTCTGGTAATGCATGAAGTAAATGCCCAATATCGTGTAATAAACTTGCTGTAATAAGCGCATCGGAAGCATTGTTCTTTTTTGCAAACGTAGCAGCCTGTAATGCATGCTCCATTTGAGTTACAGCTTCTCCGCCATACAACGAGTAACCCTTTTCATTGAATAAATCAACAATTTTTTGTACCATAATTTATAATTTATCAATCATTTCTTCGGCAAAACCAAAAGACATGGTCATGCCATGCCCTCCAATACCATTTAATATATAAATACCAGATTCTATTTCTAAAAACAAATCAGTGTCACCATTTTTCATGGTTGGATATATTCCGTTCCAACTTTGCGTAATACGCCAGTCATCTATATGCATCATTTTTTTGAGGTAATCCAAAATGAGTTGATTTTGATAATGGTTATCAAAAGGATCAAAATCTAATCCATATTCGTGGGTATCGCCAACTGTTAACTCACCCTTTGCATTTTGTGATACCATTACATGAATACCGTGTTTTACGTATTCAGATAACTCAGCGTCAATGCGGGCCTTTAAAACTGGCAGTGTAGACGCTACTGCAAAACTTTTATAATGAAGCAACGAAAGTCCACCACATACAGATGTGCCAATTTTAAAATCAGGTTTCTCGTGCACAAAACGCATCATTTGTAAACGGCTTTTTGTGATGGGTAATCCTGCAAAAATAGATGGATACAATGTTTCAAAATCAGCGCCAGAGCAAATGCATATTACATCAGCTTCAAAGCTTTTATCAAACGAAGCTACTTTATGTTTTGACACCTGCGTTATAGCCGTTCCCCAAATAAATTGTACCCCATAGGTTTCGGTTAAATACGCAGGCAATCCTTTAATGGCTGCTCTTGGATCAATAATAACTTCATCATCACTATATAGTCCCCCAATTAATTTTCGCTGATTGATGCCATTAAAGCGCTCATTAATTTCTTGTGGAGTAACAAGCGAAACAGGTCTTCCATTAGAAGCAAAAACAGTTTGCATTTCTTCCAAAACAGCTTGTTCATCGTCATGATAGGCTAAATGAATACTACCACAAGGGTTGTAAGACATTTGCATACCCTTTAAACATTCCAACCAAATTTCTTTAGATCTTTTTGCACGGTTGTATAACAATCCATCTGGCTGTCCAACAGGCCATAACATGCCAAAATTTCTGATAGAAGCGCCAATGGCCTCTTGCGTTTTATCAATAACAGTAACTTGATACCCTTTTATTGAGAGGGCCCTAGCAGTTGCCAATCCAACAATACCCGCTCCAACTACGATCGCTTTATTTTGTGTTTGCATAAGAAAAAAAATAGTAACTCAATATAGTAAAAAAAGCGAAGTCTGTAAAGACTTCGCTATAAACGATTGCTTGCCAAAAATCATTTTTATGTAACCAAACCAATGAGCGATTATTTGATGATCCACATTTTACCGTTGATATCATCGATGGTTCCAAACTGAGCTGTAATAGCAGCTTCAACATTTGCTTTATTATTGGCACGTTCTGCAGTTGGATATTGGTATCTTAATGCTACCCTTCCACTGTTGCCAGAACCAGCGCCAGTTAAAAATGTTGGAACACCCGTTCTTCTCCAGTTAAAATAAGCTTCCTGACCAGAGTTCATATAGAACGCTAAATATTTTTGTAATAATATTTGATTGCGACCATCTACTGTGTTGCCTTTATACTTCACATCCATTTGATTGTAGTAAGTGTCGTATAAGAAAGTAACATCATAGTTTACAGATTCAAATAAACCACCGCCTGGCTTTTGAAAAGTAACAGTGTTTACACCATCCTTAACGCCATAGAAAGCAAGAGAAGCTTTAATGCCATTTTGATACCAAGTTTCTGCATTCGCAGATGAAATCCAACCTCTGTTCATAGCTTCCGCAATGTTAAAACACATTTCAGAATAGCCAATTACAATGGTATTTTCTGCAGCATAGGTTTGATAATAACGCTTTCTATTAATGAAAGAGTATTGACCAACACCTGCATTTTTACTCATGGTAGCTAAATCCTCACCACTACTTGCGCCAACAAATGCAGCATAAGAATTTGGAGCAGCACCAGCAGCAACTTTAGCAGCAGCAGGCTCAGCAACAAAAAATGTTCTTGGATCTTGCATCGCTACTAATGTATTTAAATAAGTAGCAGCCATGTTATAACGTGTTGCATCAAAACCAAAGTTATCCGGACTTGTAGAGTACTTGTTAAACTGTGCATTGTAAGAAAATTGCATTTGGTCTGCAGCACTCGCAAACAAAGGATACTTTGTAGGATTGTTGATTACGTCAGCAAATTTTTGCTTAACATTTAAATCAGCATCTGATTCTTTATTACTCAATTGAATTAAAACCCTCAATTTAAATGCATTAACAGCTTTTTGCCATTTTGCTAAGTTGTTACCATAATAGAAATCATTTGCAAGTACATAGTTTTTAGTTATTACGGTTGCCATTTCTGTATTTGCATCTTCTAAATATGTTAAGATGGCTTTAAATACATCTTTTTGAGAATCGTATTTAGGTGTAACATTTTCTAAACCT
>CANEWV010000256.1 GCA_947442905.1 Chitinophagaceae bacterium
AGTGTAAGATGCCGCCTTCCTCTACCTTCCAAGCTTTACCAACGGTTTCTTTACCATAAGAATGCCATCCTTTGGTGTTTTTACCATTGAATAAAGAAATCCATTCTGAAGAAGTTGCTTTGGTTTCTTTTTTGGGATCTGTTGGTTTTGTAGTAGGTGTGGTTCCTGAAAGTAACCCACCTAATAATATGGAAGTGAAAAATGAAGCAATCATATTTTTATTTTTTAAGGAGTAGAATATATTTTACCATTTGTTCAGCATCAGCTTCGGATAATGAACTATGCGGTGTCATTGGGATTGCGCCCCATACACCCTGGCCACCTTTGATGATTTTACCAGCTAACATTTTTACATTCTCTTCGGTGTTTTCATATTTTGCTGCAACGTCTTTGTACGCAGGTCCAATATTTTTTTCACTTACTTTATGACAAGTTAAGCAGTCTGATTTTCCAACAAGCTCTAAACCTTTTTGGTAATCTGGATTGCTACTTAAGTCTACTACTGCTGCAGTTGCAGTGCCTGCATCATCTTTTTTTTCATTTCCGCCTCCACATGCTACAATTAGTGCAAATACGGGAAGTGTTAGGTACATCTTTTTCACGGGTACTATTTTTAATGAGGGTTTAAAGTTATTAATCTATTCCTAAAATGGCACGATTTAATTTTTCGTTGGCACCAGTGCCGGCAAAATCATCAAACGCTTTTTCCGTTACCTGAATAATATTTTTTTGAATAAAGGGAGCTCCTTCTGCGGCGCCAACTTGCGCGTCTTTAATGGCACATTCCCACTCCATAACCGCCCAACCACTATAGTTATAAGCAGCTAATTTGCTAAATATAGCGCCAAAATTAACCTGCCCATCACCTAGTGATCTAAACCTGCCAGCACGGTCTACCCAGTTTTGATACCCACCATACACACCTTGTTTGCCAGATGGGTTAAATTCTGCATCCTTTACATGGAACATTTTGATGCGCTCATGGTAATGATCTATATAACTTAGGTAGTCTAAACATTGTAATACAAAATGTGATGGATCATATAGTAAGCAAGCCCTTTTGTGGTTGTTTACTTTTTCTAAAAACATTTCATAAGAAACGCCATCATGTAAATCTTCGCCGGGGTGCACTTCGTAACAAAGGTCTACACCATGGTTGTCAAAAACGTCTAATATGGGTTTCCATCTTTTAGCAAGTTCTGTAAAACCTGTTTCTACAAGTCCTGCAGGTCTTTGCGGCCAAGGATATACCGTGTGCCATAAAAGTGCACCACTAAAAGTTGCATGTGCGTTTAATCCTAAATTTTCAGAAGCGGCTGCTGCATATTTTAATTGCTGCACGGCCCACTCTGTTCTTGCTTTTGAATTACCGCGCACATTTTCTGGCGCAAAGCCATCAAACAAACTATCGTATGCAGGATTTACAGCAACAAGCTGACCTTGTAAATGGGTAGATAGTTCGGTGATTTCTAAACCTGCTGCGGCAACAATACCTTTTATTTCATCGGCATAGGTTTTGCTTTCGGCGGCTTTTTGTAAATCAATGCAACGGCTATCCCAGCTTGGTATTTGAACACCTTTAAAACCCAGTGATGCTGCCCATTTGCAAATACTTTCTAAAGAATTGAAAGGAGCAGTATCGCCCATAAATTGCGCTAAAAAAATACCAGGGCCTTTAATTGTTGTCATAGTAATTGATTGATGCGGTCATTTAAATTGTATACGGTGTCCATTTTTGATCCGAAGCGCCAGAAGCAACTACGTTATCAATAAATGCCATCCCTCTTAAACCATCATTGGTGTTTGGAAAATCTAACATTTCTGGAGTTGGCGTAGTGCCATCTATTTTTGCAGATAAAGTCAGTGCAAAATTGCGGTAGATATTTGCAAAAGCTTCTAAGTATCCTTCTGGATGTCCGCCTGGCGTTCTACTATTATGAATCGCGTATTTGCTAAGTCTGTCTCCGTAGTTGCCACCTGCGCGTAAAATTTGCGTTGGTGCATCGAGCCATTTTACAAGTAATGTATTTGGGTCGTGTTGTGCCCATTCAAGTCCACCTTTTTCGCCGTAGATTCTAATTTTTAATGCATTTTCTTCGCCAGCTGCTACCTGCGATGCCATTAGAACACCTCTAGCACCGTTGCTAAACTGTAATAAAACATTACCATCATCGTCAAGCATACGCCCTTCTACCATCGCATTTAAATCGGCACAAAGTTGTGTGATTTGAGCGCCCGTAATGTATTCAGCTAAGTGCGCAGCATGCGTACCAATATCACCCATACAACCTGCTTTACCTGATTTTTTAGGATCGGTTCTCCAAGCGGCTTGTGCGTTTCCTTCACGCTCACTTAATTTACTAAGCCAGCCCTGCGGATATTCTACCCATACCTTTCTAATTTTTCCAAACACATTGTCCGCTACCATGGCCCTTGCTTGTTTTACAAGTGGGTAGCCAGAGTAGGTATGTGTAAGACAAAGCGTAAGTCCAGTTTCCTGCACTTTTTGGTGCAGTTGTTTGGCTTCGTCGAGGGTAAAAGCAATTGGTTTTTCTATGACTACATGAAACCCGTGATCGAGGGCCATCATAGCAGGTGCAAAATGCGCAAAATTGGGTGTTACGATGGTTACAAAATCCATTCTTTCTGAAGCAGGAAGCTGGCTTTCTTTAGTAATCATTTCATCGTAGGTTAAATAAGTACGATGCTCGGGTAAAAACAAGGAAGCCCCTGATTCTTTAGCGATTTCAGGATTGATGCTAAGCGCACCACAACAGAGTTCTATAAGTCCATCCATATTGGCTGCAAGCCTATGTATAGCACCAATAAAGGCGTCTTTACCGCCGCCTACCATGCCCATTCTTAATTTTCTGTTCATGTTTGTTCAATTTTAAATTGTGGAACTAAAAGTAAATTTTATCGGTCAACATTTAAAATAAAAAAATTACATTTATTGAATAGAATTTATCACGAACCTTTTACGATTATGCAAAACAACATTCAAAAGCAGCAACTCTTTATTGCCAGCTGCTTAGCGTTACTTGTTACTTCCTTGTCTTTTGGCATTCGCGCTGGTATTTTAGGCCAGTTGGGCGAACAGTTTCAGCTGAGTCCGGGTCAGCTCGGAACCATTGCTGCCACTGCCTTTTGGGGCTTTCCATTCGCGGTTGTAATAGGTGGTTTTGTGGTGGATATCATTGGCATGAAAAAATTATTGTTGGTGGCTTTTATATTTCATTTGGTAGGTATTTTACTTACCGTTTTTGCCGGCGGTTATTGGGGTTTATTTATTTCGACCCTTTGTATTGGAATTGCCAATGGTACCGTGGAAGCGGCTTGTAACCCGCTCGTAGCAACCATTTACGCAGATAATAAAACCACCAAATTAAACCACTTTCATTTGTGGTTTCCGGGTGGAATTGTAATTGGTACTCTTATTGTATACTTTTTAAGCAAAGCAGGAATTGGTTGGCAGGTGCAGGTTGGATTAATGGCCATTCCCACTTTGTTATATGGATATTATTTTAGCAAGTTAGATTTTCCGGTTACAGAACGTGTGGCAAGTGGTATCTCTACTGCTGCTATGTACAAGGCGCTGCTGAATCCACTTTTTTTAGTGATGATTGTACTTATGTTTGGAACAGCTATTACCGAATTATTTACAGGTCAATGGATTGATGTATTACTTAAAAATGTTTCTGATAATGCACTCTTATTATTAACCATCGAAACGGGTATTATGGTGATA
>CANEWV010000257.1 GCA_947442905.1 Chitinophagaceae bacterium
CCATTATTTAAAACCACTGATTGTAATGAGTTGCTCATGACAATAAAGAGTTATTGGGGGGTTAATAAACTTAATTGCAATGTGAAGATACACTAAGAAAATGATAATGCAGAAATAACTTATAATAAATAATTATAATTTGGAAAAATTAAGTAGTATTAAATTAGGCTTTACGAGTATCATGAAAGGCTTTGATATACAGCGGTTCACTGTAGGCAAGGTCTAAATAATCGGCTAACGTAAAGGCATTTTCGGTTAATGCTAGCATGTCTGATGCGCCGTAGGAGATGCAGGTATCAAAATGCGCATTGGGATGTTCGCAAATGGCCTTAAATTTTTCGGCCCCGTCTCCCGCAAATAAAATGGGTTCTTTATCTAGTTCGTTTTTGAAAGACAAAGGATCTAAAATGAGGGCAGTGCTGGGTGTTAAAGGATCTAAACTATGCGCATAAATACCTGTAAAAACCTCCATTCTTCGGGCGTCTAATAGTGCACAAATCGTTGAATCGTGATTGGGATATTTATATTTTGCAGCAGCAGCAATTACCTGAAGGGTATTGATGCCTATTAGTGGCTTACCAAGTGCGTATGCAATCCCTTTGGCTGTTGCCATACCAACCCGAAGACCCGTGTAACTGCCCGGCCCTATGCTAATGGCAACCGCATCTATACTATTTAATGCAATACCTGTTTGCTTGCACAAGGTTTCGATGGCCGGTTGTATAAAACTAGCATGACTTTTTTGATCAGTAGTTTCTAGGCAGGCAATTACCGCTCCGTCTTTACTCATGCAAACACTGGCGTGTGCCGTTGCCGTATAAATGAGTAAAAATGTTGCCATGCTAATTGGGGTTAATCTTGGATTGTGGTTCAATTGCAAATTTAGGTTGGCAAACTCATAGAAAATCATCAACTTGCTTAAACTTTAAAATAAAAAGATGCCTAAAGAAATCATTCAAACAAATTTGGCTCCTGCGCCAATTGGTCCATACAACCAAGCTGTTAAAGCCAATGGTTTTATTTTTATTAGCGGTCAAATTGCACTCGATCCAGTAACAGGTGAAACAGTGACTACAAGTATTGAAGAAGAAACGCACTTAGTAATGAAAAATATTGCAGCCATTTTAGCGGAAGCAAAAATTTCATTTAGTCATATTGTTAAAACAACCATTTTACTAAGCGACATGTCACTGTTTGCAAAAGTAAATGAAGTGTATGGAAGCTATTTTACAGACATGCCTCCTGCGCGTGAAACCTTTGCTGTTAAAGGATTGCCAAGGGGTGTTAATGTAGAAATTAGCACCACTGCTGTAGTTGATTTATAAGGATTCGTTTGCTGTGAGTATATACGTTGTCGAAAATTCGAGCGTATGATTTGGTTCAATAATGAGTAGTCCAATACCATTGTTAAAACTATCAGGGGCGCTTGTCAAATTTTCTATAGCGATACTTTTTCTGTGTGGTGGCGTATAAATTTGTAAGTAAGGATAGTGTTTGTCAGGTGCAATGGTTAAAGTAACTGTTTCGTTTTTTAAGGTGCAATGCTGCTGCGTTTCTGAATTTTGATCGAGCAAAAAACAATTATCTAAAAAAACGCCTTCCATTTTTTGCCCTTCTATAAATCTATTGTCTTCAATGATATTTCCGGTAGGCAACAAGTCTTCACTAAATTCAAGTTGCTTGTTTGTTGTAAATGAAAGTGTTGCTGTATCAATGGTGTCGCCTACGCTAAAATAAGGGTGCCAGCCATCCGAAAAAGGAATGGCGCTAATATGGTTATTGGTAGCCGTAGTAAATACCTGCAACGTATTGCCACTGGTGAGTTTCCACTTAACATGCAGGGTAAATGAAAAAGGATAGCCAGGGTCAGTTCCTTTGTAATGATGGCTAAATATAACCGATGCCTCAGATTCAGTTGATTTTGTATCTGTAATTGTGAATGGTGCATTAAATAGGAGGCCATGAATAGCGTGTTCGCCTAAATAAAAACCTTTAATTATATATTCTTTTTGATGGTAGCTATACTTGCCATGTTGAAGCCGGCACACAAAGGGGCTTAACTTGGAACTTTTAAATCCTGCAGTAGCACCCGCTACAGCATCTGCAATACTTGAAAACCCATCAATGCCATTAATAGTGCCGGTTTTAGTAGGTATTGTAAAGGCATTTAAAAGTGCCCCAAACGAATAAAGTTGAACGCGCGCACCAGACCCATGGTCTTGAAGTTCCACTACCTCATAACCGCTTTCCTGAATTGTTGATACTGTAAACTGCATAGGATCCGTTTTGGTGCAAATTAATGCCTTAAGCTACAAAAAAGCCCCCGATTTATAAAACTAACAATTGTTAATATTTTACCCTCTAATGTCTTATTTTTGCGGCTGAATTGGATGTAACTATGAGCAATGCCAACAAGCACAAAATTAGAATTGTAACCGCAGCAAGTTTATTTGATGGGCACGATGCTTCTATCAATATTATGCGCCGAATTTTACAAGCGCAGGGTGCTGAAATTATTCATTTGGGTCATAACAGAACAGCACAAGAAATAGTTTCCTGCGCCATTGAAGAAGATGCACAAGCAATTGCTGTAACAAGTTATCAGGGTGGGCATATCGAGTTCTTTAGTTACATGCGTGACTTGCTCGTAGAAAATGGATATGGACATATCAAAATATTTGGCGGTGGCGGCGGTACCATTTTACCAGAAGAAATTGAACAGTTGCATGCATACGGCATAACAAAAATTTATTCGCCGGATGATGGAAGACGTTTGGGACTTGAAGGCATGATTAAGGAACTCATTACTTTATCTGATTTCGAAGTTGAAGACAAAGGAGATTTTAGTAAGCCCTTTACACTAGGAGGTCCTATCGATGTTAGAAATGTTGCAAGAGCCATCACGCGTTTAGAAAACAACGATAGCCATGAAATAAATACAAAAGCATCTACTGCGCAAATTCCTGTTTTAGGAATTACGGGCACAGGTGGCGCAGGAAAGAGTTCTATCACAGATGAAATTGTAAGAAGGTATTTATATTTATTTCCAAGCAAAACAATTGCTGTTATTTCTGTAGATCCTTCCAAGAAAAAAACAGGCGGCGCATTACTTGGCGACCGCATAAGAATGAATGCTATAGCGCATCCTAGGGCTTATATGCGTAGCATGGCCACAAGGTCAGAAAATGTTGCGTTGAGTAAACATGTATCAGGTGCAATTGATATTTGTAAAGCTGCAGGGTATGATTTTATTATTTTAGAATCTGCGGGTGTTGGACAAAGCGATGCTTCCATTATCGATTATTGTTCGGTGAGTATGTATGCGATGACGCCAGAATATGGAGCGGCATCACAACTGGAAAAAATAAATATGATTGATTATGCAGAAATTATTTGCATGAACAAATTTGATAAGTCTGGTGCAAAAGATGCACTTCATGACGTGCGAAAGCAGTACAAACGTAGCCATCAATTGTGGGAAGCTGCAGATGAAACACTACCTGTGGTTGGCACCATTGCTGCGCAGTTTAATGATCCTGGTATTCATAAACTGGTAGATTTAATTTTTGAAACGGTAGCAGCAAAAACAGGGATCGTTTTTACTCCAACAGCGAGCGTTAATTCGGTTTCGGAAGACTTAAAAAAAGTAGCACAGCAAGCGCCTATTATTCCGGCTAATAAAGTACGCTACCTGGCTGAAATAGCGGCGAGTAATAGGTCTTATGATGCTTGGGTGTTTGAAC
>CANEWV010000258.1 GCA_947442905.1 Chitinophagaceae bacterium
AGTTCCTGTGTTGTAGTAACGCTATGTTTTTTTAAGAGCTTAAAACCTGCAGCCATGCGCTCATTAATCGTATGTAGTCTTTCTTCGTTGGTAGAAATGGTATTTTCTAAACGCGAAAGTTCCGATGCAATATCTTGAAGTTCTATATGGGTAACTTGTAAACGGTTGATCAGTTCCGAAACGCCCTCATGTACGTTGGTAAAGGGTTGTAGCTGTTGTAACATTTGCTTTACAACGCTTACCACCGGAGTTTCGGCGTAGGCGAGGGCATGACTGGTGCCAGCAAGCGCCGTTTTAATTCCTTCGGCGTTGTTTAATATCACGAGCTCCTGCTCCATTAATTCCAGTTCGTTGGTTTGAAGTTGTAACTCTTCAAATTCATCTAATAAAAACTGATTGTAATCGGCTTCTTTGGTAAATGCTTCTTTTTGTGCAAGTAGCGCCGCTAATTTTTTTTGAGCCGATAAATATGCTTGGTAACTATTTGTAAAAGATTGTAATAAATTTTCGTTGCCTGCAAGTGCATCAATAACGGTGCGCTGAAAATCGGTACTACCCAGTTCGAGTGTATCAAACTGTTGGTGTAGGTCTACCAGTAACGACGCCACACCACGCAGTGTTTGTAAACTTGCCGGTGTATCATTAATAAATGCACGCGATTTACCAGTTGGTGCAATTTCTCTACGCAGCACTAGTTCTGACTGGTCTATGTCCATGTCTTCTTCTAGTGATTGTAAATAGGTAGCAACGGCTTTGTTGCCAGTGATAGAAAAATAACCTTCAATAAAACATTTTTTTTCTTTGCTTACAAGGCTGCTGCTATCGGCGCGCTCCCCTAAAATTAAACTTAATGCACCCATCAAAATACTTTTACCCGCACCTGTCTCGCCGGTAATAATATTGAGCTTATCAGAGAAATCAATTTCGATTTCATCAATGATCGCATAGTTTTTTATGTGGAGCTTTGTAAGCATAGTTCTAATCTGCTGCAATTTAGGTAAAACAAACTATTTGCAGCGCGCAATACCCGCTTTGGCACGCTGGTCCAACGAGTTTTTATAACTATGTTCTTCCATGGCCAAACACTGCTCATAAAACAAGATGGCTTCCTTTTTTTGACCGCGTTTTTCTAGTATTTGGCCTGCTTGAAGCGCAGCCCTTGCCGCAAAATAAGCCGTTTGGTTGGCGCCCAGTTTGATGGTTTCTTTATAAAAAGAGATGGCTTCTGTTTCTTTACCGAGGTCTTCATAAATGCGGCCAATACGGTATACATATTCTAGTTTATCGGGCGGGCTCGTAAATACTTGTT
Organism: Chitinophagaceae bacterium; assembly: GCA_947442905.1. The sequence continues at coordinate 1,310 of CANEWV010000258.1, forward strand.
GTTTGCCTTGTAAAATGGCCAGCGCTTCTTTGGTGTAACCACCATCGGTTAATAGTCTTGCCTTTAGTAGCAGGGGGTTGGGCCAAACACCCAATTTGGCTTCTTTTAATGCTTGTTTGTCTGCGTCCGTGTCTGTGCCGCCGCGTAAAAAAATTTGCTTGCGCGCCGCCTCGGCGGCGCGCATATCGCCCTTCAAAAAATTTGCCCAGCTCAGTTTTTGAAGCGCGTCTTTAATATAAAAGTTGCCTTTAAAATTTTGAGTGTATTTGGTCAATAGCGACGTAGCACCGTCCAAGTCTAATTGATAGAGTTTAGCGCAGCCCAGTTCAAAATCCCAAAAGGGAAGTACTACATACTCGGCACTTTTATTTCTGTTTTCGATAATGCTTTTGGTGGTGGCGCTAGCTTTGTGGTTTAAGGCTAAGTTAGCCGCAGTCCAGGTGTGCAAATGATTGTTAACGAGATCTAACTTTTTATTTTTGATAAATGCAAGTGCTGCATCTTTTTCATTTTGTAAATGAAAAAGCAGGTACGGATAAATAAAATGTGATTCGGGGCTAAATAATTTGGCCCAAACATCGGTACCATTGGCAAAATTAGCTACTAGGGCCATGCCTTGTTTTTGCGAGCCGCGCATGCCCAGCATATTCGTTAACCACTGATAGCCTTTTGGCACCGTTCCTACAATACTTTGGAGTGCACCGTAGAGTAAATCATCACCAGTAAAAGCTGGAAATTTTTTATGGTTTTCCGCTGTAAGCAGGTAGGACCTTCTAATATCCCATCCAGCGTCCCAGAAGTGCCCAAATTTAAACGATACCATGGCGCGGTGGATAAATACATTGCTCAAACAGTAATTGTACAGCGGGTTGTTTTTAGGCCCATTTTTGAGTGCGTCAATGCTGCGTTCAAAATTTTTAAACCGGACTTTATAATCGGCTGGATTTTCTAGTAAAAACAGCACATAAAAATCGGTGTAGGCGTCTAGTAAAACAGGCACTAAATTTTGCGGATTTTGCTCCTTTGCTTTTGCAATAAGTGCAGTAGCCGGAGCAATTTTTAATTTATTAACTTCTTGGTAAGCCTGAATGCAAGTGGCATTAAAATCATACACTTTTTGCGCGCAAACGTTGTTAGAAAAAAACAACCCTACAAAAAACAGCCCCCATAAAAGTAGGCTCGTAAATAATATATGTGCGCTGCACTGTTTCATCTTGTATGAATATACCAAAAATAAGAAAGGGCAGCCGTTATAGCTACCCTTTACTCTAATATTAATACCCGTTACGGATTATTTTTTGTTTGAACCATCAAGGTTCGCGTCTACTAAAATACGACCGCAGTTTTCACATACGATGATTTTTTTGTGTAAACGAATTTCTGATTGACGTTGAGGCGGAATAGAATTAAAGCAACCACCACATGCGTCTCTATCAACAGCAACAACGGCTAAACCATTGCGGTAGCTGTTACGGATACGGTCGTAGCTGTACATTAAACGCTCGTCAATATGACCACGCGCATCTGCACTGTTTTTATTTAATCCTGTTTCTTCTTTTTCTGTATCAGCGATGATTTTTTCTAACTCACTTTTTTTGTGGTTAAGCACGCCTTCTTTAGAAGCCACTGCTTTTTTAGCAAGGTCTAATGCCTTGATTTTTTCAGTTAACTCTTCGTTGGCATCTCTAATGTGCTTTTCACACAATTTGATTTCAAGTTGTTGGTCTTCAATTTCTTTATTGATGGCTTCAAACTCACGGTTGTTTTTTACGTTCTCGCTTTGCTTTTCGTATTTAGCAATAAGCGCTTCGCTGTCTTTCACCATCGATTTTTTTCCTTCGATGAATTCAGAAATACCGTTGATTTCCTCTTCGATACGCGTTTGACGTGCATTTAAACCAGTGATCTCGTCTTCAAGGTCACTTACTTCCATGGGAAGTTCACCTTTTAAAACTTGAATTTCATCTAACTTACTGTCTATCTTCTGAAGTTGAAGAAGGTTTTTTAATTTGTCTTCTACAGAGAAATCTTTAACTGATGCCATACTATAGGATTCTTTTGAAGTTTAATATTTGTGGAACCGGGTCCTGCGCCTTAAATGAAATACCCAACCGGATTGGTTTTTGTATCTGATTTGAGGACGGCAAAGGTAGGGAATTTAGGTTGTAAAAGTTCAACTAAAAGCGCTACCGTGTATTGTTCGCTCTCAAAGTGCCCAATATCGGCCAGTAAAAGCTGCCCGTTGGCATCAAAATAGTCGTGGTATTTGAGATCAGATGTTACAAAAGCGTCTACCTCCATTTCTAGTGCTTTTTGGGTCAAAAAGGCCCCAGAACCACCACAAATGGCTATTTTTTGAAGATTTTTGCCTAAAAATGGGCTATGTTTAATAGTAGGAATTTTAAATATATGAGCCAAATTTCGTAAAAAAT
>CANEWV010000259.1 GCA_947442905.1 Chitinophagaceae bacterium
CCGAAGACCAAGAGTTTGAGCAAATTGATTTTCAGGTTCAGCCATTTACTATTGGCGAATATGAAAACTGCAGTTTTATAAAATGCAGTTTTATTGGAATTGATTTGGGCGGATCTATTTTTATCAATTGTATATTCACAGATTGTGATATGAGTGTTGTTAAAGTAAATCAGGTTGTTTTTAATGACACGCATTTTATTGGGTGCAAACTCATTGGTATTTTATTTGATTCTTGCAAAGAGTATGGATTGGGCGTTTCTTTTAGCAACTGCAATATCGATAATGCATCTTTTTACGGAACTAAAATTAAAGGCTTGCGTTTTGTAAAGTCTTCACTCAAATCGGCGGATTTTTCAAATGCCGATTTAAACACAGCCTTATTTGATGATTGTGATTTGCTAGATGCAAAATTTGACAATTCTACCCTTGAAAAAGTAGATTTTACAACTTCTTACAACTATGCTATTGATATGGATGCAAACCGAGTTAAAAAGTCGAAACATTCGGTACAAGGAGCCATGGGGCTTTTACATAAATACGACCTAATCATTAAATTATAGCGCTAACTTCGTGCTCTCATGACATTCAACGATTTAAATTTAAATACAGCGCTATTTTCGGCCCTAGATGATCTAGGCTATACAACACCTACCACTATTCAGAAAAAAGTGTTTTCAGTGGCTATGTCTGGTAAAGACGTTTGCGGTATTGCACAAACAGGTACCGGTAAAACCATTGCCTATTTACTTCCTTGCCTCCGTCAGTGGAAATTTGATAAGAATAAAGATCCTCAAATATTAATTGTTGTTCCAACCAGAGAGCTTGTAGCCCAGGTTGTGGAAACCATTAATAAGTTGTCGAGTTATATGAGTTTGGTGGCTATAGGGGTTTATGGAGGTGTAAATATTAATACTCAACAAATTGAAGTAGAAAAAGGAGCGGATGTAATTGTGGCAACGCCTGGTAGGCTTTATGATTTAGCCATGAATGGTGCTTTTAAAACCAAGTACATTAAAAAACTGGTGATTGATGAAATGGATGAAATGCTCAATTTAGGCTTTCGTACCCAGCTCAAAAATATCATGGATTTGCTTCCACAAAAAAGACAAAATCTTTTATTTTCTGCAACCATTACGCCAGAGGTAACCGCGCTCATGGATACTTTTTTTAATGCACCCGAAATTATTGAAGCAGCACCAGCCGGAACACCACTTGAAAATATTGAACAACAATTATATCAGGTTCCTAATTTTAATACCAAAGTAAATTTGCTCACTCATTTAATTACGGGAGATGCAAGCATGCAAAAAGTATTAATTTTTGCGGCTACCAAAAAATTAGCCGATCAGATGTTTGAATCTGTTGCTTCAAAGTTTGAGGGAAGGGTAGGAGTCATACATTCTAATAAAGAACAAAATCACCGTTTTAATACCGTTAGACTATTTAAAGAAGGTGTCTATCAATTTTTAATTGCAACGGACATTGTAGCGAGAGGTATAGACATCGCAGAAGTAACGCACGTTATCAATTTTGACACACCCGATGTTCCGGAAAACTATATTCACCGCATTGGTAGAACAGGTAGATTTGATAAAAAGGGTATTGCTATTACCTTTTCAACACCCAAAGAGGCACCATTATTAGAAGCCATCGAATCGCTGATGCAATACCAGGTTCCAGTAGTTGAAATCCCTTCGGAAGTTGAAATTTCTACTGTACTAACAGAAGATGAAATTCCTAAAGTAATCATGAAGGAAATTTCTCAGAAAGTTAAAAAAGTGGTGAGCACTGCGGGTCCTGCCTTTCATGAAAAATCTGCAAAAAACAGCAAGTCAAATGTAAAATCGAGCAGAAGGGACGTGATGCAAAAAAAATATAAGAAGCCTATCAAAAGAGGGGCCAAGAAAAAATAACCCTAATTTTACTACATAATTAGAAACCCTTGGATGCACCTGTATTATTAGTTACGCCACCTTTTACGCAGCTTAATACGCCGTATCCGGCTACTGCTTATTTAAAAGGATTTTTTAATACTAAAAATATTAAAAGTGAGCAAGCAGACCTCGGTATAGAAGTAACGCTGGCTATTTTTTGTAAAGAGGGGCTTATTAAATTATTTACAGCTATTGAGGCTTCGCATGCTGGTTCTTTTAATGCAAATTGTGCGCGTATCGTTTCACTCAAAGAACGCTACATTAATACCATTGATAGCGTTATTCTTTTTTTACAAGGTAAGCAACCTACACTAGCGCATTTAATTGCTACTCGACAATTTTTACCAGAAGCCAGTGCCTTTGATCAAATGGATGATTTGCATTACGCATTTGGTAGCATGGGTAAACAGGATAAGGCCAAGCATATTGCTACCATGTACCTAGAGGACTTAGGCAATTTAATTAAAGATACCATTGATCCTTATTTTGGATTTAGTAGATACGCCGAAAGTTTAGGAAGGTCAGCTAATAGTTTTGATGAATTGTATGCAGCACTAAATGCGCCGGCAACTTATATCGACACTATTTTGTTACAAATAGTAGAGCAGTATATTACAAATGTTGCTCCTTCACTTGTTTGTTTGTCTGTGCCATTTCCAGGAAATTTATATACTTCACTTAGGTGTGGACAGTATATTAAAAATAAGTACCCATCTATCAAAGTGGCCATGGGTGGTGGTTTTGCTAATACCGAGCTCCGCTCATTGTCAGACCCACGTGTGTTTGAGTTTTATGATTTTATTACACTTGACGATGGGGAAGCGCCTCTGGAAGTATTAATCAATCATTTAGATGGTAAGATATCTGCGCAGGAATTAAAGCGTTGTTTTACCCTTGTAGATGGTAAAGTACAATACATTAATAATTCTATTTGGTCCGATTATAAGCAAGCCAATGTTGGTACGCCCGATTATTCGGGGCTCTTACTAGACAAATATATTTCAGCTATTGAAGTAGTGAATCCCATGCATAGTTTATGGAGTGATGGACGCTGGAATAAATTAACCATGGCACATGGTTGTTATTGGGGCAAATGCACTTTTTGTGATATCTCATTAGATTATATTAAAACTTACGAGCCTGTTACTGCATCATTGCTTGTGGATAGGATGGAAACACTCATTGCACAAACCGGTCAAACAGGATTTCATTTTGTAGATGAAGCCGCACCGCCATCTTTAATGAAAGCGCTTTCGATAGAAATTATACGCAGAAAATTAGTGGTGAGTTGGTGGGCCAACGTACGGTTCGAAAAAAGCTTTACACGCGATTTATGTCAGTTACTAAAATCGGCGGGATGTATTGCTGTAAGTGGTGGTCTAGAAGTAGCCTCAGATAGGCTTTTAACATTAATTGATAAAGGAATTACGGTATCGCAGGTGGCAAAAGTTAGTCAGTATTTTTCAGAAGCTGGCATTATGGTGCATGCGTATTTGATGTATGGATTTCCTACACAAACAGAGCAAGAAACCATTGATTCTTTAGAAATGGTGCGTCAAATGTTTGAAACAGGTGTGTTACAATCTGCGTTCTGGCATTTGTTTACCATGACAGCGCATAGTCCGGTTGGTCTTGATCCTGATAAGTATAAAGTAATCAAGCAAACCAATGAAATTGGGACTTTTGCAAACAATGATATTGTACATATTGATCCTACAGGTGCTGATCATGAAATATATGGATACGGATTAAAAAAGGCATTACTCAATTATATGCATGGCGCCTGTTTTGATTTTCCATTACATA
>CANEWV010000260.1 GCA_947442905.1 Chitinophagaceae bacterium
CCATGGTACCGCACTATTTGGGCGTATGGTTTATATTTACTTTTACTAATTATTTCTTTCTTACAATTTGGTAAGTACCAGGCTAAAAAATCATTCCAAAAAGCAGAGAATGAGCGTAAAAACTCTGAGTTAGCTGCTGCTAAAGACTTACAAAACAGATTATTACCTAAAACCTTACCAGTTGTTCCAAATTTAGATATCGCCGGTTATTTAAGAACTTCAACTGAGGTTGGTGGCGACTATTACGATTTCTTTGAGCAACCCGATGGCTCTTTATATGCTATTTGTGGAGATGCTACTGGCCACGGTACACCTTCTGGTATGTTGGTCTCAATTACCAAGGCTGGTATTATTGGACTTCCTCAATTGAGCCCTAATGATATGCTCCATGAACTTAACCGTGTAGTTAAAAAAGTGGATTTAGGTATCTTAAGAATGAGTTTAAACATTGCACACCTAAAAAATAATCAACTAACGCTAAGCTCCGCCGGTATGCCTCCTTACTATATTTATAGGGCAGCTTCAAATACAACTGAGGAAATTCAAATTTCTGGTGTTCCGCTAGGTAGCTTTAATGATGCCTATTTTGATGAAATAAGCACAACTTTTAATGCGGGAGATATTTTGGTGATTATTTCGGATGGTTTACCAGAAGCGCCAAATTTATCCGGAGACTTATTTGATTATCAAAAATTACATGATTTAATTGCAACCTATGGTAGTTTAACTGCGCAAGAAGTAATTGATCAATTGATGATTGAAGCCGATGCTTGGTTATCTGGAAGGCACAACCCTGATGATATTACGTTAGTAGTTATAAAACATAAATAAAATTTATCCAATCGATATGAAATTTAAATACCAAGCATTTAAAAAAACAGTTTTTGCTGCATTATTTTTAATGCTTAACCTAGCTTTTTCTTTTAAAGGAAACGCGCAAAACATTTCTGATTTTATTTTTGAAAAATATTCTATCAAAAATGGTTTGTCTCAGAGCTCATCAATATGTCTATTTCAAGATAAGCTTGGCTATATATGGGTAGGGACGCAACAAGGAATTGATAGGTTTGATGGGTATACATTTAAGCAGTATAGCCATGATATTAAAAATGATTTTTCACGATCGGCTGGTTGGGTTATAGATATTCAAGAAGACGAAAAGGGAAATATTTGGACCTCAGATACTTATGGTAATATTTCATTGTTAAATAAAATTAATGATAGGTGGGAAAATATAATCTTGCCCATAAGAGATTCTTTGTTTAAGATTAATAATAAATTACCTGCTAGATTAGGAGTAGGCGCGAGTATTTACTTTGATAGTAAAAACAATAGTTTATGGATTGGCAGCAATGGAACTGGATTAATCGAATATAAAATTCAATCCAAAAAATTCAAGCAGTATTTAGTACATCCTAACGACCCAATTAAATTTGGCAAACAAGAAGTAGTAAATAAAGTTGTAGGTTTCAACGAAAATAAGTTACTTGTTTCCACAGATATAGGGTTGCAATACTTTGATATTCAAAATCATAAATTTATTCCAATTTTCAATTCCTCTGATTCTTTGTTCAATACACAGGCTAACGAATGTAGAATTATTGGAAATAAAATATTGGCTGCAACAAAGTTTGGTGCTTTTGTATTTGATTTACAAACTAAGCAAACTCAAGTATTTAAAAACAATCCTAGAAATGAAAATTCAATAGCTGGCAACCAAGTTGAAAATATTCATTACAGTTCAAGTAGTAACTATTTATGGTTAACAATTTTGAATGCAGGCGTAGATGTAGTTAATTTATCAACTGATAAAATTGTACACATAAATAATAATAATGCAAGGGAATACGGGATTGAATATGACAACTATAGTAATATTTTAGAAGACAAAGACAATAATATTTGGCTTGGAGGTTTTGATATCACAAAATATGACCCTAATAAAAGAAAATTTGGGTTATTAGCAAAAGATTTTCCAAATGATTTTAATTTAGGTTTTTCTACTGTATGGAGCAATTTTGTAGATAGCAAAGGGCATTTGTGGCTTGGTGAATATGCGCCCCACATGGGAATCATGGAAGTGGATAGAGCAAAAAACTTTAAAAAACGATATTTAGAAGATGCTACTCTTACAAATACTAGAAATTGGAAATTTAGTGAAGACGCAAAAGGAAATATTTTCGCCATTTGTAATTCTCCAAATGGATGGATTTTATACAAGAAAAAAAGTGGGGCAAATAATTTTATCAAGCAAGGGTATGTAAAAGATAAAACCAATATTAGTGATAATAAAACCCTAGGCTATTCTTTTTTAAACAACAAAAATGAACTTATATATACTGGAGATAAGCCAGTTGTTCTGAGTACTTCCAATGGTGATACTTCATATAAGCCTGTTTCACTTCCTGCCAATTTAAAAGGAGGAATTTTATTGGTAAAACGTAAATCTGCCAATGAATTATATGTACTAAATTATGATGGTATTTTTTTACTCAACGAAGCAAATAATACAGCATTACCATTAACAAAAAATATAGCATTTGCTAGGGAAAATGATTTGTGGCAGTCAATGGAAATTGTCAATGATAAATTTGCCTACATAGCAACTTATGGAAATGGACTTATTGAAGTTGATTTTCAAAAAAATAAAAAAACGTTTTTGACTGTAGCAGATGGAATACCTTCTTTGTATTTATATAGTGTTGTTAAGAGTAAGGATAATAATCTTTGGTTAAGTTCTAATTTTGGAATAATTAGGTACAATCCATTTACAAAAAAGTATAGAAGCTTTGGAACTTCGGAGGGTGTACAAGACTTTGAATTTAATTCATTTAGTGTTTCTCAATCAAAAGAGGGTGAAATATTTTTTGGTGGGTTTAGAGGACTTAATTTCTTTTTCCCTGATTCTATAAAAGACAATTCAAATCCGCCAGTTGTAATCATTCAGAAATTTTCAAAAAAAGACACATTTCTTTTAGTAGAATCAACAAATCCAAAAGGTGAGTTTGAAGTAAATTATGATGAAAATAGTTTATCATTTGATTTTTTAGCTTTTAATTATAGAGATGCCGAGCATAACCAATATGCGTATAAAATGGAAGGTTATGATGAAGATTGGATTTATTCAGGATCAAGACGTTTTGCTAGTTATACCAATTTAAGAGAAGGTACGTATACATTTAGGGTAAAAGCTGCAAATAATGATGGTGTATGGAATGAGGAAGGTGCCAAAATGGTCATTCATATCTTGCCTCCACCATGGAGAACTTGGTGGGCTTACCTAATTTATATTATTTCTTCGGTTGGTTTTATTTATGGGTTTTCTAAGTACAGAGAAAAGCAACAAATAAAAAAGATTGAAAATGAACGCAAAAATTCAGAGTTAGCTGCCGCAAAGGACTTACAAGAAAGATTGCTTCCTAAAACGTTGCCAGTTGTTCCAAATTTAGATATCGCTGGTTATTTAAGAACTTCAACTGAGGTTGGCGGCGACTATTACGATTTCTTTGAGCAACCCGATGGCTCTTTATATGCTATTTGTGGCGATGCTACTGGTCACGGCACACCTTCTGGTATGTTGGTGTCCATTACCAAGGCTGGACTTATTGGTTTACCTCAAATGAGCCCTAAGGATATGCTTCATGAACTTAACCGTGTGGTTAAAAAAGTAGATTTAGGCATTTTAAGGATGAGTTTAAATATTGCCTTAATTAAAGACAATCAAATTACTTTGAGC
>CANEWV010000261.1 GCA_947442905.1 Chitinophagaceae bacterium
AGCTTTCAAATACGTATACCAATCCGCCGAATAGGGCCCCCTGCGCTGCGTCCAGCCTTCGTCTTCTGGACAAATGCTCCAACTTTCTACCACGCCCCACTGGCTATACGTACCCCAGTGCATGAGTAATCCAAATTTTACTTTTTGCCACGCCGCTAATTTTTCGCGCACTTTAGCATCAGCGGGTAATGTATATTTTAAACTTGCGGTATGCTCTTGCGCAATACTAATATTTGCTATTGCAAAAAATAAAATAGTGGCAATCAATATTATTTTTTTCATGTTTTATTTTTTAATCCAAATAAGTTTACTATTTAAATTATTTTTTTCTGCGTTTTCTAGTTGTATGGTGGCTGTTAATTCATTGCCGCCACTTCCATCATAATACGCCACTCTAATTTTATGGTATCCTTTTTTGAGGGCTGCTTTTCCGGCTGCTTCCACAGATCCATGATCACCATCATTATTAACTACTTCTTCATCATCAATATATAAAATACTGCCATCGTCGGAGCGTGTCGTAAAATGATAGATGCCGTCTTTTTCAATTTTTAAATAGCCATCAAATAGCAAACTAAATTCTGATGCACGCTTTTTTACGGCTACACTAATATCTGCTGTAACACCTGTTACTGCTGGTGTTAAGCCCGGTAGCGCTGCTAAATTTTGTTTACCTTTTGTTTCAAAATATTTGTAGGCAACACCAGGTTGTAAGGCGCCACTTGTTTTAACAGCGGGCATCCAAGTGTATGCCCTAGCGGATACTTCCGCTACTTTACCAGGTAGTTTTGTATTATCAAAAATTTGTGCTTTTACAATACTTGTTTTTGCGAGTGTAAATGCACTTGTATACGTTGGTGAGGATATCGTTGGATTGGTACCATCCGTTGTGTAATGCACAACGGAGCCTGCTGGTGCGGCAAATGTAACAGTTGGCAGTTGCGCACCTTTTGCATACGTAATTTCTATTTTTGGTTTTGGAGCAAATGCACCAAAGTTTTCTATTTTAAGTGCATACGCATAAGGCGCTTTTATCATGGCTGGCTTGTAGGCTGGCATGGTTACTACAATATCATTTCCTTGTTTTTTCCATGTACATTTTTCTTTTGTTGCAACAAAAGAAATGTTGGTTCCAGTTGGCAAATCAAGGTCTTTAATTACGTATTCGGCATTATTATTAAAAGTGGGTGCAATCGCATAGAGTGCATTGCTAGTAGGGTTGTACGTATAATAAAAATCTTTTTCTTTACTGTCTTTAATTGATGCTTGTGAAGTGCGTATCCAGCGTCTGGTATTGTAAATAGCTTCGCCATTTTCTTGTAACCAAGCTCCTATTTGCAACAAACGCTCCTGCATAATAGGTGGAATTTTTCCATGATCATCAGGTCCAATATCTAATAAAAAATTGCCCCCTCTACTTACTTTATCAACAAGTGCTAACACCAGTGATTGCGCACTATTATAATCCCAAATATCTTCTTCTTTATTATAACCATAAGAGTAGCCCATACCTCTACTTTCTTCCCAAGGATGATCTTCAAAATCTAAATCAGGTTGGTACTCTGGCGTATATACACCACCATGATGAAAACGAATACCACTGCCCCATCTATCATAGGTAACAATCTTTTCTTTTACTGGACTTTCGTTATATAGCCATGCTAAAAACTCAGGCGATTTCCATTTTGCATCCGACAGGTCCCAATCACCATCTGTCCAAAAAACATCGGGCTGATAGGTATTAATGAGGTCTTTCATTTGTGGCCACATATGGTCACTTACATATTTATTGATGTCCGATTTATACAATGGGTTGTACCATTCGTAGAGTGAATAATACATACCAGCTCGCACGCTTGTTTTTCTTACGGCTTTAAATAAATCACCCAATAAATCTCTTTTAGGACCACTCGTTACACTGTTCCAAGGAAAGCCCCAGGTTTTATCTGCTTCTTTACTAGGCCACATGGCAAAGCCATCGTGGTGCTTACTCGTTAACACAATATATTTTGCACCTGACTGCTCAAACACTTTAGCCCAAGCGTCCGGATCAAAACGATCTGCCTTAAACATAGGGCCAAATCCATAATAAGACATATCGCCATAATGCAGTTTGTGAAATTGTTTGCGCACGTTGTCTTTGTCTGCTTGCAAACCATTTTGGTACCACTCCGAGTAACTATGCTCTGGCCCCCATGATGGAACACTATATGCACCCCAATGAATAAAAATGCCAAATTTTTCGTTCATGAACCATGAAGGAACGGGTCTGGAATCGAGGGACTCCCAATTGGGCTGGTAGGTTTGTGCAGTAAGTTGCAACTGCAGCATGCTTATCAATAAGCAGCAAGCGATCCATTTTTTCATACGCAATTTTGATTCAATATAACCAAAAAAAGAATAGAAAAAACTAGAACAGTTGCGGTAAGATGTTATTGATAAAATAATACACTAACTAGTGAAGATGCCATTATTTTTTTTGGGATGATGCGTCTGTTACACATCTAAATCCAGTGTGCTCGAGGCCGGTGTCGGTGGCAGTTTTCATACGTGCAGATACACGGTAACTAGCACAGTAAGAGTCATGACATAAAAAAGATCCACCACGCACTACTTTTTTTGGAATGCTAGGTTCGTCCGGATCAAAACTTTTATTACTACCGGTAGGATTTTGCAAATTTTGTTCTGCTACACTTGTATAATAATTAGCATCATACCAATCGGAACACCATTCCCAAACATTGCCACTCATATCATATAATCCGTAAGCGTTGGGCGCGTATTTAGCAACGGGTGCTATGCGCATAAATCCATCTGCACCTGTATTGGTATTCGGAAATTTTCCTTGCCAAGTATTTGCCTTTTTAGCACCTTGTTCTAATGATTCATTTCCCCAAGGAAATGTTTGATTTTTTAGTCCACCGCGTGCTGCAAATTCCCACTCTGCCTCTGTAGGTAACCGCTTGCCAGCCCAACGTGCATAGGCATTTGCATCATCCCATGAAATTTGTGTTACTGGTTCATTGTCTTTTCCTTTAATGTTACTTCCAGGGCCACGCGGATGTTTCCAATTGGCGCCTTTTGTCCAAGCCCACCATGATGCAGGGTTGTTCATATCAACTGGTGTAGATGACATTACAAATACAAGTGACGATGCTACTAATAATTCCGGCGCCGGCTTTGGTGTGCCAGGAGGCAACTGTTTTTTTATTTCATTCCAGTCCGGTGTTTTTTCGGCGGTGGTAACATAGCCAGTAGCTTCCACAAATTTTGCAAACTGCGCATTGGTTACTTCTGTGGTATCCATCCAAAAGCTAGAAACAGTAACATTGTGTTGTGGATATTCATCAACACGTCCCGTTTTGTCGGAACAACCCATCATAAAGCCACCACCATTTATTAATACCATGCCGGCTTTATTTGCAACACCTTTTACAATACTTAATGTATCAGTAGCGCCACCAACACCAAAACGATTGGGAATATTACTGGTACAATGTAATATCGAATCTTTTTTTGCTTGAATTGAATCTTGAATGGCTTTTGCAGTAGTATCACCAGAATTGCAAGTCCAAAAAAGAATGCAGCAAAAAAATAAACTACTATATAAATAAGAATGTTTTTTCAAAACTAAAAATTAAATGAATTTGTTTCCGAAAGGGGTTTGTTTTCTTCCACTGCTTTTTGTGCGCGTAAAGCTAATGCATATAAAGCATCCACAA
>CANEWV010000262.1 GCA_947442905.1 Chitinophagaceae bacterium
GTCTTTACCAAACTTTAAAGGGATACCATTTATTTTTTCCTTTTTTTCTGCTAGCCACTGCGCTTCTAATCTTTGTTGCTCAGCTATATAAGTTGCTACCTGTTCTTTAGGTAAAAAATTTCTAAAAACAATCACACCGTGCTCCTTAAAAAAGGCCAATTGCTCTTCTGTAACAGCATCTCCCAGTTCAAAACTGCTGTCCCATATTTTCATGCTTACTTTACTCATGTATAAGTATGACTTTTGTGTTAAGGAATGATTATTAAATTGTTACTAGCCATTTGACTATGAACGTACAAAGGTAAACATTCCTTTAAAAAAAAGAGAGTTTTTTGGCCCCTAAATAGATAAAATAAGTAAAAATAAAGGCGGCAATTACGTCTATACTGTAATGGATATGCTGGATCATCACCAAAATACCCACTAGAAAAGAGGCGGTTAAAGCAAAGATTTTGTCCCATTTACGTTCTAAACACAGAAAAAACAGGAACATATTGCCCGTATGGCCCGAATAAAAGAGGTCTTTGGTAATAAAAATGCCATTTCCGCCATAGGCAATATTGGCGATAGGGTCTTTAAGTACAATAAGGCCTGCCGGCGGATTTAAGGGAAGCATGCTAATAGTTAAAACCCTGGCCAAACACATTAAAATAAAACCGTATGCAATTACTAGAAATAGCCTTGGGTTTTGGTAGATTCTAAAAAAAACCAAAAGCACTGTGCTCCAAATAATAACAAAAGTTGGAATCGAAACGTCGATTGCCGGAATGGCGTCAAGCACATAGTCCTGTAAAACCATGCCTTCTCTTTTTTCTATAAAAGCAAAAAAAGCAGGAAGTAGTGTTAAAATAATAGCTACTAAAAGCAGGGCAATGATGGTTTTATTTCTAAAACGACGTTCTTGCCATGCTTTTGACCATGATATGGTTTCTGTTAATAATGCCATCTCACAAATGCTTCAATAGCTGCATATTTAGTTTGACCTAAAGCTGCATACAATTGTGCGGTATTGGCGTTTCGCGTTTCTGCTCTTTGCCAAAACTCACGCATATCAGACCCTTGGAACGGAACGCTGTCTTTTTGTGATTGATGTATAAATATTCCAAAACGTTTTTTAATAACCTGGTCAGGGCTCATTGGAATGGCCATTTCAATTTCTGAAATATCCCACTCTTGCCATGCGCCTTTGTATAACCAAACCCAGCAGTCTTTAACCCAAGCGTCACCAGCAGCTTTTAAACGGCGCATACTTTCAAACACAACGTCTAAGCAAACTTTATGCGTACCATGTGGATCCGCTAAATCGCCAGCGCAATAAATTTGATGCGGCTGAATTTTTCTTAAGAGTTCCATCGTTTGAAGTACATCTTCTTCACCCATTGGATTTTTTTCAATTTTACCTGTTTCATAAAAAGGTAAATTTTGGAAATGATATTGATGTTCTTTTAATCCAACGTATCTGCAAGTTGCTTTTGCCTCACATTGTCTGATAAGACCTTTGATAGCTCTAATTTCTGGAGAATCTAAACCACCTTTTTGTTTGGTCGCAATATAATTGCGAGCAGCTTGTAAAATTTCTTGACTCTTTTTATTATCGATGCCAAATAGGTCTTCGAAACCAACAGCAAAATCTAAAAAGCGTGTTACAAACTCGTCAGATACGGCAATGTTACCACTGGTTTGATACGCTACATGTACTTCGTTGCCCTGATCGTGTAAACGCATAAACGTTCCACCCATGCTAATGATATCATCATCGGGGTGTGGTGAAAATATCAAACATTTTTTTGGATACGGATTGCTTCTTTCTGGATGCGCCGGAATAACAGCATTGGGTTTACCTGCTGGCCAACCCGTTAAGCTATCCCTAAGCATATAAAATACTTCTAAATTAATTTCGTACGCATCACTTTTTTCAACTAGTAAATCTGCTAAACCGTTTTCGTTATAATCTCTAGCAGTAAGGCTTAATACTTCTTTGCCAAGTTTTAATGAAAGCTCAATAACAGCGCGCTTCATTAATTTTTTATCCCACACACAGTTGCCTGTTAACCATGGTGATTTTATACGCGTTAATGATTCAGAAACGGTAGTGTCTACAATAAATGTGCAATCAGGATGCTCTTGTAAAATACTAGCAGGAACTTGCTCTGTTACATCGTCTTCGGCAGCTTTGGTAATGATTTCACCTTTGTTGCCAAATGCTAAAAGTAAAATACGCTTCGATTGCATGATAGTGCCAATACCCATGGTAACCGCAAGACGTGGCACTTTTGACAAATGCGAAAACTCGTAAGCGTTTGCAAGTCTAGTATTGTTAGCAAGGTTTACAAGTCTTGTTTTTGAAATGATACTTGAACCCGGTTCGTTAAAACCAATATGTCCATTACCACCAATACCTAAAATTTGTAAATCGATACCACCCGCATTTACAATGGCAGCGTCATAATCGGCACAATGTTTTTTAATTTCTTCTTTAGGCCATTTACCACTAGGGATATGAATATTTTTTGGATCTATATCGATGTGGTTAAATAAATGATGATGCATAAAGCTCCAATAGCTTTGAGGTGCATCTTGATCTATTGGAAAATATTCATCTAAATTAAACGTGATCACATTTTTAAAACTCAGTCCTTCTTCTTTGTGGAGTCTTACCAGCTCTTTGTATAATTTAATAGGGGTAGAGCCGGTTGCTAAACCTAGCACACAGTTTTTTCCTTCTGCTGCTTTTTCTTTAATAAGGGAAGCTATTTCCTGTGCAACAAAAGCAGAACCTTCAGCTGGGGAAGGGAAAATTTGGACTGGAACTTTTTCAAATGCGTCTATCATGTCTTTTCAGTATTGCTATAAAAACTAGTTATTCTCTGGGTTAAAATAAGCCTTGCTATAATTGATTTTAAAATTATCGTAACGCTTAAACTCATGTAATAATTTCTTTTCAAAAGCAGGCCAGCTTTTATTTTCTTTAGAAGCCCATAGTACTTCACTTAATGCACTCATACGTGGGAATACCATGTATTCTGCTTTAGCCGTATTGTTCATGTACTCTGTCCAAACATTGGCTTGAGCACCAAGTACATATTTGTGATCGGCAGGATCCATTTCTTTAGGAAGTGGTTCGTAACTGTATACTTTTTGGATAGTGGTATAACCACCAATTGTTACAGAATCTTCTTTTTTGTTTTGTTGGTGGTCAAAATACATCCATCCACCTGGTGTCATAATAACGGTATGCTTTTCTTTAGCAGCCTCAATACCACCTTTTTCACCACGCCAGCTCATTACTGTAGCGTTAGGAGCAAGGCCACCTTCTAAAATTTCATCCCATCCAATAATTTGACGGCCTTTGCTGTTTAAATATTTTTCGATGCGGCCAATAAAGTAGCTCTGTAAACCATGCTCATCTTTTAAGCCTTTTTCTTTGATTAGTTTTTGGCAAAACTCAGATCTTTTCCAAGATTCTTTAGGACACTCATCGCCACCAATATGAATATAGGTAGAAGGAAATAAGGCCATTACCTCATCGAGTACATTTTGTAAAAAAGTAAAAGTATTGTCTGAAGGCACAAATACATCATCAAATACGCCCCATGTTTCTTGTACAATTTTAGTGCCTGGCTTTTTTAAAGCTTCTAGTGTTGCAGCACTATGCATGGTAGGAATGGCTGGTGTTGATTCGTTTGGAAAACAACTAAGCTCAGGATA
>CANEWV010000263.1 GCA_947442905.1 Chitinophagaceae bacterium
CCCCTTACCTTTGTTTTTTCCAAAGAAGCAAGAAGTCAAACTCAACGTAAAAAACGCCAAGGTAATTGTAGTTAAATATCCTTTCATCTGATCTGTGTGATTTATAACAGTGACAAATATAAGTTTTGAAACGTCAGAAACCTGAGTTTTAGCGCTTAAAAACCAATAAATTAATGATCCAGGGTAAAATTCTATTCAGTAGTTATTTTTTTAATGTTTTCCCTGTTTTGCCATGGGGAATGGCTAAAACCGAAGTGCAAAATAGTTGATTACCAGTTACACAATTGCTAAAAAACTGTCAAAATCAGCGAGTTGATGGAGCTGGCAGGCATAATTTTCACAGATTTGAAACGTAACTTCTTGATTATCAATTATTTTATTGGAAATCGCCAAAATGCCTGTTGACCGATTTTCTGAAATATTTAAGATTAAATTGGGTCGATATAGAGGAAGTGCTGCCTCCAGATAAGGCAAAACACCATGTCCAATGAGTGTCAACTCCCTCATCCCTACCACCTGATTGTAGACAACGCCTGCCCAAACCCCAAAGGAACCCGGATGCTTGGCTAGAGCGGGTAAAAGGGATTGACAAGTCTTTTTACTTAGGGACAAATACTTGTCGCTAGCGTATACGACACTTAAATGAAGCAAATTATTAGCCATTACCGCGTTTCCGCTAGGGGTCGCCCCATCGTATACCTCTTTTTTTCTTAGAATAACATCTGTTTGTGCATCATGGGTATAAAAGTAAAATCCAGTGCTAGATTCCATGAAATGATCATTCACATAATCTGTGATTTCACCCGCTTTTTCAAGCCAATGAAAACCACCAGATACAATTTGTAGTTGAATGAGCGCTTCAATTAAATACGCGTAGTCATCTAAAAAAGCAGGTGTTTTTGCTTGCCCATTTTTATACGTGTGTAGCCAACCGTCACTATTTACATCTTTGAAACATTCAAATAAGTGCGCCATATTTTTTTGCGCACGCATTAAATAATTTTTATTTCCAGTTGCGGCATAGGCTTTACAGAAAGCCGTATTCATCAGCGCATTCCAACCTAGCAATTGTTTGTCATCTGTTTGTGGCCTAACTCTTTTATTTCGCTCCACCATCAAAACAGCATTGGAATTTTGAATCGTTGATAATAGCTCAGATTCAGTGATGCCAAAACTTTGCGCTACAGCACCTGCCGTCATTGGTGTATGTAAAATATTGGTGTGCTCCCAATTACCGGTTTCTGTTACTCCATAATACGCAATAAATAGTGGTGCATCATTTTTTAATAACTGAGTAATTTCTGCCGCGGACCATGTATAAAATTTCCCTTCCACTCCTTCACTATCCGCATCTAGCGCACTATAAAAACCACCATCAGCATCCATTAATTCTCTTTCAACAAATTGAAGTGTTTCCCTAATGGCTTTATGGTAAGATTCTTTTTTTGTTAATTGATAGGCTTCAGATAATGTAGTTACAAGGAGTGCGTTATCGTATAACATTTTTTCGAAGTGAGGTGCTAGCCACTGCGCATCGGTACTATAACGTGAAAATCCGCCACCCAATTGATCATAAATTCCGCCTTCAATCATTTTATCCAAACATAGCAGCGCATGCGCCAATGAATTTTCATGTGTAGGATTGAAAAAATGATATTTCAATAAAAAACGAATCGATGCTGTTTGCGGAAACTTGGGAGCACCACCAAAGCCACCCCAAACGGAATCGCCTTGTGATAGTAGCGCCGATACCGCAGCATCCATATCACTAAGTGCAGGACCTGCTTCCGTATTGTTATTTTGAAATCCAAATCCGTTTGAACTTAATAAGTGCTGGGTTAATTTATCTGCTTGCGCATCAATCTGATCTCTATTTTCTTTAAATCCTTTTGAAACACCTAATAATACATCTTTCCAACTCGCTCTATTATGCATGGGTTCAGGTGGAAAATAAGTGCCGCCATAAAAAGGTCTTTTATCTGGCGTCAAAAAAACATTGAGCGGCCAACCCCCACTTCCCGTCATGGCTTGCACGGCGTCCATATAAATATGATCTAGATCGGGCCTTTCTTCTCTATCAATTTTAATATTAATAAAGTGATCATTCATGATTTTAGCAGTAGCCAAATCTTCAAAACTTTCACGTTCCATTACATGACACCAATGACAGGCTGCATAACCAATGCTCACTAAAATGGGTTTATCCAAGTCTTTAGCAAGTTGCAAAGCAGCTTCTCCCCAAGGATGCCACTCCACAGGATTATACGCATGTTGGAGCAGGTAAGGACTGGTTTCCTTTATTAATAAATTAGGTGTAGAATGATTCGTTAGCAAAAAGATTATTTTTTTGCGACAAGGGATTGCAAATAGTGGTCTAAAGCGGCTACTAAGCTTGGTCTTTGAGGAGCAGGTGCTTTAATGTCTAAACGAAGTTTAGCATCTTCCACTGCTTTAGAAGTATTGCTACCAAAAGCGCCGATAACAACTTTGTTTTGTTTGAATTCCGGAAAATTATCAAATAAACTTTTTACACCACTAGGGGTAAAAAAGCAAATAATTTCGAATCCTTTTTTTGCAAATAAAGGGGTAATGTCATTGCTGATACTACGGTACATGAATGCTAATTCAAAACTGCATTTGTGTAGTTTAAGCCAGCCGCAAATATCATTGTCTTGCTGGTTTTCGCTACACACATAGAGGAATTTTTCGTTCTCTTTGTGCTTATTGATAACATCAAGCATGCTTTTACTCGAGCCGTCTGCGCCGTAAAATACTTTACGCTTTCTGTATAAAATAAATTTTTGTAAATAAAGTGCAACAGCCTCCGTAATACAAAAGTACTTTGTGTCTTGACTGATAGAAGCTTTCATTTCCTCTGCGGTGCGAAAGAAATGGTCAATTGCATTTCTGCTCGTGAAAATGACGCCTGTATAAGCAGCGATATCAATCTTTTGTTTTCTAAATTCTTTAGCAGGAATTCCATCTAATTTAATAAAAGGATGGAAAACCAGTTCTACCTGGTACTTGCGCTCTAAATCGTAATATGGAGATTTATCACTTTCCGGTTTTGGCTGAGAAATTAAAATTCGTTTTGGAGCGGCTACTTTAACAGCTGTCCCAGTTTTTGATCCGATTTTTGCCATGCTACTTATCTAAGGTTGTGCAAAGTTAAAAAGTTCCGCTAATAAAATCCTTCGTCAGTTTGTACAAAACCAACATAGGAAGTACTTCGCAGGTGCAAAGGTACAAGAAAAAATGGAAGGCACTCACCTTCAAAGAGGTCCTTACGATAGAGAAAGATATGAGGTACCTGTACACAAACAGGATACTGATTACGATTAATGCAATATTATAGGCAAAATCTTGAACAGAAATCGGCGAAAATGCCAAAAGTAAAATAGCAGGAATTAGAAAAACACCCATTACTTTATTGGTCAAAAAAACGATAAAGCTATAATTACCAATCGCCTCTGTTTGTCCAAATAGCCAACCCGAGAACCATAAAAACAAAAACTTGAATACATAAAGTCCTGCAAAGAGGGCAGCGCTATAGGCTATACAGGTATACAACGATAAATCTACCCAGGCATTTTTAACTGCGAGTAGTGATACAAATATGGAGGCATTGAGAACAAACAAAATATTACTAAACAGGGCTGCCAA
>CANEWV010000264.1 GCA_947442905.1 Chitinophagaceae bacterium
AATACCTATATCGAAAATAAAAGAGTAGGACTAGTAAATGGTGGTAAAGAGCTTATTAAATGGAGTGAGCAGGATGGATGGGCTCATTTTTATTTACACGATGAAAGCGGTAAGCTTAAAAATCAAATTACATCAGGCACGTTTCACTGCGAAGAAATTTTAGGCATTGATGAAGCAAAGCGTGTTTTGTATTTTTCTGCTAATGGCAAAGAAGCTGGTGAAGATCCATATCTTTTACACGCATACCGTGTAAACTTTGATGGCACCGGCTTAAAACTTTTAAATCCAGGTAATTTTGACCATGCCATGCGCATGAATGACAACAATACTTTCTTTGTTAATAATTTTTCGCGTGTAAACTCGGTACCTGCTTCGGTACTTTATAATGCAGAAGGCAAAAAAGTAATGGATCTTGAAACCGCTGATTTATCATCGTTAATGGCAACGGGTTATAAGTTCCCTGAAACCTTTAAAGTAAAAGCGGATGATGGCATTACCGATTTATATGGTGTGATGTACAAGCCGTTTGATTTTGATTCAACTAAAAAATACCCCATTATAGAGTATGTATATCCGGGCCCACAAACCGAAGCGGTTAACAAAGCGTTTACCAAAGGTATGGACCGTATCGACCGTCTTGCTCAAATGGGATTTGTAGTAGTAACAATTGGTAATAGAGGCGGGCATCCTGCACGAAGCAAGTGGTACCATAACTATGGGTATGGTAATTTGCGTGATTACGGTTTAGCTGATAAAAAAGCAGCGGTAGAGCAACTTGCCGACCGCTTTAAATTTATCGATATCGATAGAGTAGGTATTCATGGTCATTCGGGTGGTGGATTTATGAGTACTGCTGCGATGCTAGTATATCCTAACTTTTTTAAAGTAGCTGTTTCGTCGGCGGGTAACCATGACAATAGCGTGTACAACCGTTGGTGGAGTGAACAGCATCATGGCGTTAAAGAAGTAATTGGTGACAAAGGTGATACTAGCTTTTTATATAGCATCGAAAAAAATCCGGACCTAGCTAAAAATTTAAAAGGTCATTTGATGCTTTCTCATGGTGACATTGATAACAACGTACACCCAAGTAATACCATTCGTATGGCCAATGCTTTAATAAAAGCAAACAAACGTTTTGATCTAGTGCTACTGCCTGGACAAAGACATGGCTATGGTGATATGACAGAATATTTCTTTTGGCGTCAAGCAGATTATTTTGCGGAACATTTACTAGGGGACAAAACCGGCAGGTCAGAAACCGAAATAGAAGAAATGACAAAAGAAATGGAGCAGTCAAACAAAGCTGCTGCAGGTGGAAGAAGAAATTAATATTGCCTTTTCTGGCGTTTAAATTGGCTGGCATGAAGATTTTTTTAATAGGGTTGATGGGGTCAGGAAAAAGCTATTGGACAAAACAGTTGGCTAAAAAATATAAGACCGGCGGATACGATTTAGACTACTTAATTGAGGTAAAAGAAGAAAAAACCATTGCCGAATTATTTACGGAAGATGGGGAAGAGTATTTCAGAAAAGTAGAGTCGGCGGTATTAAAATGGTTTGATCAAAAAAAGACTTACGTGCTTGCAACCGGCGGTGGGGCTCCTTGTTTTTTTGATAATATGGCCTGGATGAATAAGCAGGGCGTTACTATTTGGCTCGATGAGCCATTACATGTTATTGCGGCAAGGCTAGCGCCCGAAAAAGCGCACCGCCCTTTAATTGCTAAGTTATCGGACGCGGAGCTGTTGTCTTTTTTAGAAAAGCAACGAGAGGCTAGGTTGCCATTTTATAGTGCTGCTCAAATTCATTTACAACAAGATTCGATTACTGCCGACAGTTTTAAAAAAGCCCTTGCTAAATTATAAATCATGCTTTCTAAATATTTTATTTCTATTGCTGCTTTTTTGTGTGCATTAACAGTGGCCCTTGGTGCATTTGGCGCACACGCTTTAAAAGCAGTGTTATCACCGGCGGCACTCATTACATACGAAACAGCGGTCCGCTATCAAATGTATCATGTGGTAGCGCTACTAATAACGGGTATCTTAATTAACAAAGCGGTATCTCCAAAGCAGCAAAAGCTATTGAGAAGGGCAGGGCTGTTTTTTATCGATGGCATTGTCCTCTTTTCAGGCTCCTTGTATTTTATAGTGGCAAAGCCTTTTTTAGGCATCGAAGGATTACCATGGGTAGGCGTTATCACGCCAATGGGTGGCCTGCTTTGGATGGTAGCATGGGTGCTATTAGGGCTCTCTCAACTGCCAAGCGTGGAAAACTCCAAGTCCGTTTAGCATTTTTGCACATCGGCCCGTAAGCAGTGATAGACCGCTCCCCTTAACTTATATTTGTTTCCATGGCAAATAGTTTAAGAAAGAAAGCAACCACTCCTCCAGACCCTGAGCAGTTAACGCCAGATAAGGAAACCGAAGTAACCGTTACGGAAGTTGTAAAAGACGAGCGTACCACTAAAATAATTGGTTCTATAACCTTATTGTTTGCAGCTTTCTTATTTGTTGCCTTTACGTCTTATTTATTTACTTGGCAAGAAGACCAAGATAAAGTGCACCAGTTTGGTATTAAAATTTTTGCAGAAAATGAGTTGCGTGTAAGCAATTTGTTAGGTGTGCTTGGTGCTTATGTAGCACACTCTTTATTTTATAAAGGATTTGGCCTTGCTTCTTATTTATTTTGCACTTTCTTTTTTGTACTAGGGGTTAATTTAATTTTTGGTAAAAAAATATTTAGTCTTTGGCGCAATGCACGATATGTACTTATAGGTCTTATTGTATTGAGTACTGCTTTTGCGTTTGTGGCATCTGCAAGTTCATTTTCTTGGGGTGGTGCAGTGGGTGAGTTGTTCACTTCATTCCTGCAAAAATGGACGGGTAACTTTGGTACAGGTGCTATTTTATTGTTAGCCGCTTTTAGCTATTTTATCTGGCGCTTTAATCCAGTGTTTACGGCTCCTAAGTTTAATTTCAAGTCTACTAGTAACGATACTTCCGATTTAGGGGCTCCATTTACCCTCGATGATGAAAAACCGGTTGTGCAAGCATGGGATGAGGCGGGCGCACTCGTGCCAGATCCTAATGCACCTGTAGAAGAAGAACTTGACACCGACGAAGCAGAGGAAAAAAAAACGGCAGTAGTGCCGGTGATGCCTAGCGGCAATAAATTAAAATCGGAAGGCAAGGCCGTTTCTGTAATTATGCCTGATGCGCCCGAAGAAATCATGCCGGATGCATTAACGCCGCATATGAGTGGTGAAGCTCCACTAGATTTAGATGAGACAATTGAAGAAGAAGAAACCGAAGATGAAGACAACGAAGATTTGTCTTTAGAAATTAACGAAACACCCATAGAAGAAGCAGTGCCTGCAGCAAGCATTGGCAAGCTTAATACCAAATACGATACCACACTCGATTTAAAAAGCTATAAGTATCCAAGTATTAATTTACTGGAGACACATGGTAGTGAAAAAATTGTGCACGATCCACAGGAATTGGAAGCGCACAAAAATCAGATCATTGCTACCTTAAAAAACTACGACATTGCCATTCAAAAAATTCAGGCAACAGTTGGTCCTACGGTAACACTCTATGAAATTGTTCCTGCGCCGGGTGTTCGTATTAGTAGAATTAAAAACCTCGAAGACGAT
>CANEWV010000265.1 GCA_947442905.1 Chitinophagaceae bacterium
GTAAATGCAATGTTACCGCTCACGTTGGCCCCACCTGGAAAAAATGGAATAAGTCCTAAAAAGTTATTGATTAAAATCAAAAAGAAAATCGTTAATAAAAACGGCATGTATTTGCCCGCTTTTTTTGCACCAATATTTGGAATAGCCAC
The DNA here is from genome assembly GCA_947442905.1 of Chitinophagaceae bacterium. Next base: position 150 of record CANEWV010000265.1, read on the forward strand.
TTCATCTCTTACAAATAAAATAATAGGCTCCATAAAAGATTGAAGTCCTTTAGGTGCCGATTTTACACCTGTTTTTTTATACCCTGCAGCAGCACTTAATAATAATACTAGTAAAATAAAAACAGAAACAAATAAACTTGCTACGTTTTTAGTAATAGAAAAATCCCATAATTGTTTGCTTGCTTCCTCATCAACGTTTCCGCTAGCGTCAACAATTTTTGTTTTGCCTTTAATTAATTTATAGTCAAAATTGCCTTTGTAAATCGCTGGTTCGTGGTGCTCGTCTACTAATTTTTCAGAAGAAAAAACCTCGAAACCTTTAGACGTTTTTAAAATAACAGGCAAGTAAATGGATGTGTGACCCCATAAATGCCAGCTATGGTCATCTTTGATATGCTCTAAAATGGTTTCGGTAACATTAAAATCACCCTCTTTTTTAGCACCATGCCCTTCTGTTGCAGGTGTAGCTTCTACACCCGCTCCTGCAGGTGCTGGTGTATGATTTTCCCCAGCAAATGCCTCGGTCGCTAACAGCAACGAAAAAACGCTGAAAGTCTTTATCAGTAAAGATTTAATGCTTCTAAACGTCATACCTTTCTCGAAATTTGCGGCAAAGATAGGGATTATACCCCTGAAATAAGTAAAAGAAAGCAACTAAAATTGAAGAAAAAAGCGGCTTTTTTTGACGCAAAACCTACACAGAATGGGTGTTTTTTGTTTCGAACTGCATTTCGTACAAACGGGCATAAAAACCGTTCTTTTGAAGGAGTGATTCGTGGTTACCGGTCTCTTTTACCTCTCCCTTATCAAGAACAATGATTAAATCGGCCTTGCGGATAGTGGACAGGCGGTGTGCAATAACGATTGAAGTTCTGCCAGTTATGAGTGTTTCAGTGGCTTTTTCAATGAGCTGCTCCGTTTCAGAGTCGACAGAGGAAGTAGCCTCATCTAGCACCAAAATAGCTGGATTATAAAGTAGCGCCCTTATAAACGAAATAAGCTGTCGCTGACCTAAACTTAAGGTGGCGCCCCGTTCCATCACATGATAATGATACCCGCCAGGTAATTGCATGATAAAATCATGTAACCCCATTAGTTTCGCAGCATTCATTACGTCCGCGTCAGAAATATTGGGGTTTCGAAGGGTAATATTGTCTAAAATAGAGCCAGAAAAAAGAAAAACATCTTGTAAAACCACACCTATATTGCGTCTTAGGCTTTCTAAAGTATACGCTGTAACTGGCTTGTGGTCAAGTAATAAATCGCCCTTGTTTATCGTGTAAAGACGGTTAAGTAGGCTTATTATGGAGGTTTTTCCGCTTCCTGTATGGCCAACAAGTGCTACGGTTTGTCCAGCGACAACAGAAAAATTTATGCCTTTTAAAACGTACTGCTCCGCTTTGTAAGCAAACCAAACATCCTTAAAATCAATATTTCCTTGTAAAACGCCAGCGTCTACACTATCGATACTGTCCGGCGGCATTTGATCTGGATTGTCCATCACTTTGAACATCCTTTCGGCGGCCACCATGCCCATTTGAAGCACATTAAATTTATCGGCAATCACGCGAAGTGGTCTAAACAACTGATTTAAATAGAGTATAAAAGACATAAGTAGCCCAGCGTCAAGTGCATTACCTGCAATAAACCAAACCAACAGACCGGTACTAATGGCAAGCACCACTTCGACGATTGGGAAAAACACAGAATAGGCAAAAATTGCTTTGATATTTGCCAACCGGTGTTCGGCATTAATTTTTTTAAACTTGTCCAGTTCTCGGCCCTCTGCAGCAAAAGCTTGTACCACCGCCATGCCAGACAAATGTTCTTGGATAAATGCATTTAAACTGGCCACAGCATTACGCACTTCAACAAAACTTTTATTGACGCTTTCTTTGAAAATATAGGTAGCAATAATCATGATTGGAAATGGCGCCAAGCTTACAAGTGTGAGCTGCCAATTTATCCAAAACATGGTACCTAGTGTAAATACAATCGTAAGTAAATCCGCAATGATTGGAATAAGCCCATCCGAAAAAATATCATTGATCCGCTCAATATCATCGATGGTTCGAGTGGTTAGGGTTCCAATAGGGGTTTTATCAAATTGACGTAAATGAAGACCAACGATTTTTTCATAGACTGCTATCCGCAAATCCTTTACTACCCGCTGTCCTAGGGCTGCTGTCATAAATGAAAAGAAAAACCGAATGGCCGTTTCAACAAATAAAAATACCACTTGAAAAAGGGTTACCGCGATGATAAATTTAGAAGCATCGGACAAATGTTGCTCGGCAATAAACAAGCGCAGCCAGGCCGGAATATGCACTGCTTTTCCGGTGGCCATATCCACTGTCAATTGAATTAAATAAGGACGAACTGGCGCAAAAATAGCCATCACGATAGCCAGCAAAACACTTCCATAAAAAATGACACGGTAGGGTTTTACAAATTTGAAAACCCGTACTAATAATAAAAAACTAAATACTTTTTTAGGTGCCGACGTGCTCATAGTGAAATGCAAATGTAAGCACAAAAAAAGCGGGCTAATTCGTATATTCGTAAAAGATATGGATCAGGACCCGCAAATGAGTGCCGAACATGCACTTCCAAAATATAATTTAAACGCCGAGCAAGAGAAAAACGAAATCGTTAGGCATTACCGTGCACTCTCACGAAGCTTGCGCCCTAAATTAAAAAAAGGCGATAAAGAACTGGTAAGGCAGGCTTTTGAAATGGCTGCCGATGCGCACAAAACCATGCGCCGAAAAAGTGGTGAGCCGTATATTTTGCATCCCATTGCTGTTGCCATGATTTGTGTAGAAGAAATTGGCTTAGGGGTAAGAAGTACTATTTGCGCACTCTTACACGACACGGTAGAAGATACCGATATTTCGCTTGAAGACGTACAACGTGAGTTTGGTACCGAAATCGCAAAAATTGTGGATGGCCTTACCAAAATTTCTACGGTAATGGACACCAATACTTCGCAACAAGCAGAAAATTTTAAAAAGATTTTATTAACCCTTACCGATGATCCTCGCGTGATACTTATTAAACTAGCAGACCGCTTACACAATATGCGTACGCTAGACCATATGAAAAAAGAAAAGCAATTAAAAATTGCTTCCGAAACTATTTGGGTATACGCACCGCTTGCCCACCGAATGGGATTGTACAATGTAAAAACTGAGCTCGAAGATTTATCCATGAAATACATGGAGCCAGCTGCTTACAAAGACATTGCAAAAAAATTAGCCGAAACAAAAAGAGAGCGTACCCGTTATATCAATGAGTTTGTAAAACCTATTAAAGAGAAATTAACCAATAGTGGTTTTGAATTTGAGATACATGGTAGGCCTAAAAGCATACACTCCATTTGGAATAAAATAAAAAAGAAAGGCGTTGCATTTGAAGAAGTGTATGACCTTTTTGCCATTCGAATTATTTTAGACTCGGCGCCAGAAAAAGAAAAAGAAGATTGTTGGAAAGTATATTCGAC
>CANEWV010000266.1 GCA_947442905.1 Chitinophagaceae bacterium
AATTATTTATTAAAAGTTATTGATAATACGGTTAGCCCCATGGGCGCCAGGCTACTGCGCCGCTGGTTAATTTTTCCATTAAAAAATACCACGGCCATCAATGAAAGATTAGACGCCGTTGAAACACTTATTAAAGACCAAACACTTCGCACAATATTATCTGCTGCCATTAAAGCATGTGGTGATATGGAAAGACTGGTAAGCAAAGTGCCTTTAAAAAAGATCAATCCAAGAGAGGTTGTTCAGCTCGCAAGAGGTCTCGAACAAATTCAAATTATACAAGAAGCCGCATCAAAAAGTAACAATAAAAAAATTGCAGATGCTGCTGCCCTACTAGATCCTATACCAAGTGTTGTTGAAACCATCTACCAGCAAATTGCAGAAAACCCACCGGTAGCCGCGAATAAAGGCGGTGTAATAAAAGATGGATTTCATGCAGAACTAGATAGCCTCCGAAACATTGCAACAGGCGGTAAAGATTTTTTAGTAAACATTCAACAAAGAGAAGCAGCCGCAACAGGCATCTCTTCTTTAAAAATAAGTTTTAACAACGTTTTTGGCTACTACCTCGAAGTTACCAACGTTCATAAAAACAAAGTGCCTGACTCTTGGATTCGCAAACAAACACTTGCCAACGCCGAGCGTTACATCACACCCGAGCTCAAAGAATACGAAGAAAAAATAATGGGCGCCGAAGACAAAATAACCGCCATTGAAATTGCTTTGTTTGACAGCCTATTGTCTACCCTTCAAAATTATATAGCGGTTATTCAGTTAAATGCGCAGGTGATTGCACAGCTCGATTGCCTATGTTGTTTTGCTGACAATGCCCTTCAATTAAATTACTGTAAACCTAGCATCCACGAGGGTTACGACCTGCAACTCACAGAAAGCAGACATCCGGTTATTGAAAGAAATTTACCACCGGGCGAGCCATATATTTCTAATGATATCGTCGTTAACAATAGTACTCAGCAAATTATTATTTTAACAGGACCCAACATGAGTGGTAAGAGTGCCATTTTAAGACAAACGGCGCTCATTACACTACTTGCACACATGGGTTCTTATGTGCCAGCCACGGCCGCTAAAATCCCTTTAACGGACAAAATATTTACACGTGTTGGCGCAAGCGATAACTTAAGTGGTGGCGAATCTACTTTTATGGTGGAAATGAATGAAACGGCAAGTATTGTCAATAATATATCTGCACGTAGTCTGATTTTACTGGATGAAATTGGTAGAGGTACCAGTACCTACGATGGTATATCAATTGCATGGAGTATTGTTGAATTTTTACATGGCGCTACAGCAAAACCAAAAACATTATTTGCCACGCACTACCACGAACTAAATGATCTAGAAAATGTATTAACGGGTGTTAAAAATTTTCATGTCACACACAAAGAAGTAGGTAACAAAATAATTTTCTTGCGCAAACTAGCAGCTGGTGGAAGCACGCATAGTTTTGGTATTCATGTAGCCACTATGGCCGGCATGCCCCCTGCACTTATTAATAGAGCCAATGAAATTTTAGCGGTGCTTGAATCTAAATCTGAACAACCAAAGGAAATTGGCACCAAGCAACCAAAACTTCAACTATCAATTTTTGATGAGCATACCGTAACTTTTGAAAGCATCAGAACAGCGCTCAATAGGATGGACATCAATCAGCTAACGCCAGTTGAAGCACTCATGAAACTCAATGAAATAAAGGCTTTGCTAAAATAATTATTTAGCTAAATAGGTTTTAACGCGGCTGTAAACAGGCTCACTTAAAGGCACTACCGGCAAACGAACTTCGTTTTCTAGTAATCCCATTTCATGCATAAACGCTTTTACACCCGACGGATTGTTTTCCGCAAACATAATATCATATCCTTCAATTAAAGGATCGTTGATTGCTTTTGCTTTTACAAAATCGCCGGCTAAACATGCACGAACCATATTTGAAAACTCGGCCGGGTACGCATTGGCTGCAACACTAATCACGCCCTGCATACCACATGCAATTTGAGGAAGCGCTAATAAATCATCACCACTAACAACAACAAAATTAGAAGGTGCATCTCTTAAAATATCCATGCACTGCGCCATGTCTCCACTTGCTTCTTTTAAACCCACCACATTTGGACAATCATTTGCCAAACGAATGGTTGTAGCTGCAGACATATTTCGGCCTGTTCGTCCTGGCACGTTGTATAAAATGACAGGCTTAGGACTTGCCGCAGCAACTGCTTTATAATGCTGGTAAATACCTTCTTGAGAGGGTTTATTATAATAAGGAGCCGCACTTAATACAGCGACAGCTTTATCTAATGGTAACTTTTGCAAATCACTAACCACTTCGGCGGTATTATTACCTCCCACACCCACAATGATAGGCAACCTTCCAGCTGTATGGCTAAAAGTAAATTCTATGACAGCAATTTTTTCTTCTTTACTTAAAGTAGGAGTTTCACCAGTGGTACCAAGCGTAATTAAATACTCTACCCCACCCTTAATTACGTGATCTATTACTTTACCTAATGCGGTAAAATCTATACTACCATCTTTTGCAAATGGTGTTACAAGTGCTACGCCTGTTCCTCTTAATTGTTGCTGTACTGTCATCATTTAAAATTATGCTGTTGTCTCTTCCCAGAATCCCATTTTGCAATATTTATCTATACGCTGGTTAATACGGTCTTGAGGGGCAATATGTTTTATTACGTCTAATTCTTTAACAATAGCGGCCTTTAAAAGTTCGGCAGCTTCAGAATAATCCCAGTGTGCACCACCTAAAGGTTCATGCACAATTTCATCAACGAGTCCAAAACCTTTCATGTCTTTGGCCGTTAATTTTAATTGCTCTGCGGCTAGTTCTTTTTTATCCCATGAACGCCATAAAATAGAACTACAACTTTCTGGAGAAATTACAGTGTACCAGGTATTTTCCATCATAAGTACACGGTCTCCAACACCTATGCCTAAAGCACCTCCACTCGCACCTTCACCAATTATCACAACAATCACCGGCACTTTTAAACGAATCATCTCATAAATATTTCTGGCAATGGCTTCTCCTTGTCCACGCTCTTCTGCTTCTAGACCTGGAAAGGCACCCGGCGTATCTACAAGTGCAATAACAGGCTTATTAAATTTTTCTGCTAAACGCATAAGACGAAGCGCTTTTCTGTAGCCTTCCGGATTGGCCATACCAAAATTGCGGAGCTGTCTCATTTTTGTATTGATCCCTTTTTGCTGACCAATCACCATTACCGTTTCACCATTGAGTTGCGCAAAACCACCCACCATTGCTTTGTCATCTTTTACATTGCGGTCGCCATGTAATTCAACAAAGTTGGTAAACATGTTGTCAATGTATTTTAAAGTATACGGCCTGTCTGGATGTCTACTTAATTGTACACGCTGCCATGGCGTTAACGAAACAGTGAGTTCTTTTCTTTTATCAAGAATAGAAGCTTCGAGTTGCGCAAGCGTTTTACTATAATCAATTTTGGGGTTCTTTTCTTGTAACTTTTTAGTGTCTTCGATTTGCTCAAATAATTCCTTAATGGGCGTCTCAAATTCTAAAAATTGTCTATTCGGGTACTGTGGCATAATAGCTGCGAATTTCGGTAAAATTAGGGGTTCAAAT
>CANEWV010000267.1 GCA_947442905.1 Chitinophagaceae bacterium
AAGGTTTTTTTGAGGGCAGCACGCTCTGCGCTTCCTGGCGCGTAATTTAATACGGGCTCGTTGGCTGGTTGCGGGTAATGAAAAGTTCCAATTGACATGATACTATTATTTATAGTGGTCTATTATTTATTATTCTGGTAATAAAACAAATTTTGCTTTATTGGCTTCGTTGAAATATTTGTTGGCTAAAGCTTTTGTAGTAGCTACGTCTATCAAATTAATTTTGGCAGGTGCCTGTAAAATTTTAGTTGGATCTGATCCTCTAAAAATAGCTTGCTCTAATTTATAACGCCAGTAGCTGTTTTCTTTAACATCGTTTTCTAAGCTTCTGGTTTGCTCTGCTTTTACTTTATCAATATTAATTTGCGCTACACCATTTAATTTGGTTTGCTTGATTTCTTCTTCTACGAGTGCAATTAATTTTTCTACATTTTCCGGAGCACAGCCAAATCTCACATTGATGCTGTATGATTTTTTAGGCTCTTTATTGATGCCGCCGCTAATGCCTACACCATATACGCCACCTGCATCTTCACGAAGGGTCTCTCTTAATTTGATACCCATTGCTTTGGTTAATTGATCGAGTTGTAATTCGTCTAATTCGCCAACGCTGTTTAAGTTGCCAGTATAAAATAATTGTACGCTTGCTTTTGCTTCTTTACCCTTTTTTACTGTTTTTGAAATGTTGCCAGTAGGGTAGGCTGCGCCATAATCTTTGTACATTTCTGATTTACCCGTTGAAGGAAGTGATGCGATATAGGTTTCAGTTAATGCTTTTAAGCTATCAAGGTTAACATTACCAACAAACGTAAATACAAACTGACCTGCATTGCTAAAGCGATCTTTAAATATTTCAAAGCTTCTATCTAAATTAAGTTGGTCAAGCATTTCTACAGTGAGTGGCTTGCGTCTTGGGTTGTAATTGCCCATTACATAACCAACGGTATCTGAAAATACAGATGCTGGGTCGTTGTTTTTGTTGGTTAACTGTACTTTATATTGTTGTAATATAAATTGGAATATTTGAGCGTCTTTACGAGGTGCTACAAAATAACCGTGTAATACTTCTAGTGCGGTCGCTAAATCTTTAGGGCTGCTGCTTCCTGAAAAGCCTTGCATGTATTCGGCAATAGATGGGTTGATGGCAAAGTTTTTACCAGCAAACATTTTTTGCATGCTCTGAAAATCAATACTGCCCATACCGCCATACGCAGCTACAATGGCAGCGTTGGATGCATTAACAAAATCTGCATCTGAATATAAAGAGGATCCACCCCAGCTGATAGCCGAAAACTGAATCTCATCATTTTTAAAGGCAGTAGGCTTAACAATCACTTTGGCGCCATTGGATAAGGTCCAAACGCGAGTACCAATGCTGTCGTATTTATTTTCTGAAACAATTTTACCTGCAACAGGCGCTTTTGGTAATAGTGGTCCTGAAGCTACTTTATCTTGGTAAGGGCTAAGTTTAGCAATAGGTTTGGCAAGTATGGCTTTGATACCCGCTTCTGTCATTAAGTTCGCTTTTTCTTTTTCAGGAGCTAGCACTAAAACAGTTTTACCTGTTACGTTAAGCCACTGATTAATAAGTGCGTTTACTTCCTGTAAAGCAATGGTAGGAAGGTAACGCTGGTACATTTCAAATTCTTTTTCGATACCAGGGATCGCTTCACCCTTTAAAAAGTTGCGTACGTATTCTTGTAAAATTTGAACCGATTTTGTTTTGTCTTTTTCTTTGAAAGAATTTTCCATGCGAGACATTACGTTTTTAACCGCTCTGTCTAGTTCAGATTGAACAAAGCCATACTGCTTTACTCTTTCATTTTCAGTTAAGATGGCATTAAACGCCGCATCCATTTCTTTAGCTGTTTTAGGAACGGCTAAAAGGGTAAAAGCGTCTTTGTCTCCCAAAAATTCGCCGTAGCTACTGCTAGCAAATAAAAATGGCGCTTCTGGTTTTTGAGAAAGTTCGTCTAGACGGCTACTCATCATCTGGTTAAAGAGTTCGCGCACTATGCCTTGTCTGTATTCTCCCTCGGTGGTTGCTTCTTTAACAGCTGGGATCATGTAAAACATTTGAAGCACATTGTATGCCTGCTCCGGATCTGTTAAAATAGAAATACGGGTATCTGTAAATGCTGGGATGCCAAATTTAGTGCGTGGTTTAGGATTAGCTGGGTTGGTGAGTTTTCCAAAATGCGCTTGAATCATTTTTTCTGTTTCAGCAACATCTATATCACCAACTACAATCACGGCTTGTAAATTAGGGCGGTACCAATCTTTGTAGAATCCAGTAAGCTCACTGTAAGGTGCTCCATTGATACTTTCTTTGGTGCCAATAGGAAGTCTTTTAGCGTATTGAGAACCATTTAAAATAACAGGGAAATATTTATCACGAAGGCGCGCGTCTGCACCTCTACCAAGTCTCCACTCTTCTGTAACAACACCACGCTCTTTATCAATTTCTGAAGGATCAAAACTTACTTGATGCGCCCAGTCTTCTAAAACCTGCATGGCTTTTTTATACACCATTGGACTATCGGTAGGAACTTGAAGTTCGTACACTGTTTCATCAAAGCTTGTGTATGCATTTAAGTCAGCACCAAAATTAACACCGCTCTTTTCTAGGAAGTCTACTAATTCTTGCTTTTTAAAATTTTTGGTTCCATTAAAACACATGTGTTCAACAAAGTGCGCAAGGCCTCTTTGTTTTTCTGTTTCCAATGTTGAACCAGCATTTACTACAAGTCTTAACTCGGCTCTATTTTTAGGCTCAACGTTTTTTCTAATGTAGTAAGTGAGTCCGTTGGCTAGTTTGCCAATTTTAACTTTTGAATCGGTGGGTAATTTTGCATCCGTTGGTTTTTGAGCAGTACTCACAAAAAAAGCACCAACCAGTAAGATGAGCATTAAATGTTTGATTCTTTGTTTCATAGTTTCTAATTTATTATGCATGATGAAGTCCCAACGAAAATCCTAATTTCTCAATCAGGCTTTTTGGGAGTGCAGGAATTTTTCTTCTTTCAATTAAATAGGTGGAGAGCCCGGAAAGGTCTCTGTAAATAAAATGTTTGTTAAGGGCGCCTTCTAAATATCCAGCTCCCGAAGTGTTGCCCGTTCCAACACGCATACCAATCATGCGGCGAACCATAATTAAATGTTTATGACGCCAATTACTCATCAGGTGATCGATCTCAATTAAGGCGTCTAACACCTGGTAAGAATTTTGAAAAATAGGGTAGTCGCGATAGAGCATAATAAAGAGCGCCGCCCCCATCGCTTTAGGCGAAAAAGAGCTTCTTAAATTGGCTAAAATTTCGGGCGTAGCATCGGCCGGAATTTTTTCAAAAAAAACATAATCAAAATCGTGAATTTTTGACGCCTCACGGGGGGTTAATCCGGCCTCATAAATAGTTCGGTATTCGTCCCAAAATTTGGCACCAAATTCGTCTTTAAAAAATGGCATTCTTTCGAGCCATTCGTTAACGCGGGTTAATAAATTTTTATCTGCTTCGGCGGTTGAAATTTGATCGTAATCAGGTTTGTCAAATCCACCTTCGCCTGTTTTTTTGTAATAATCTTTTTGATGTCTATTGTCAATTTCTAAACC
>CANEWV010000268.1 GCA_947442905.1 Chitinophagaceae bacterium
ATTTGCCAGCTAGTAAAATAGCCAGTTACCCGCTCGAAGAGCGGGATGCGAGCAAATTGTTGGTCGTTGAAAAGGGGCAAATTTCCGAAACGACCTATGCTAACCTAGACCAAGTACTTCCAAGTGGCACATTACTCGTTCACAACGATACCAAAGTAGTGGCAGCGCGTTTATTTTTTACGAAAGAAAACGGATCTGTTATTGAGATTTTTTGTTTGGAACCAGCGGGCATTTATAAAGACATTACTACTGCAATGCTCACAAAAAAAGAAGTGTTATGGGGTTGCTTAATTGGTGGCGCAAAAAAATGGAAAGAAGGACCACTGCACATTAAATACGGAAACAACCATACACTTACTGCAACAAAACATACAACACTTGCAGATAGTTATTTGATAAAATTTGAGTGGGATAACGAGGCGCAAAGTTTTGCAGAAGTATTAGAAGCAGCAGGAAATATTCCACTGCCTCCTTATTTTAATAGAGCTGTGGAAGCCAATGATAAAGAGCGTTACCAAACGGTATATGCAGTGGCAGAAGGCTCTGTAGCAGCCCCTACTGCAGGATTACACTTTACGCCTAGACTGTTTGAAAAACTCATTGCAAAAAATATTACTAAAGCATTTGTAACATTACATGTTGGCGCTGGAACTTTTAAACCCGTTAAGGCAGCGCGCATGGAAGAACATGAAATGCACGCCGAATTTATTGATGTGCAAAAAAGTTTTATTGACATGCTACGTGATCAATTTTTAGCAGGTGAACAAAAAGTGATTGCAGTTGGTACTACATCACTGCGCACACTAGAAAGCCTGTATTGGATGGGCGCAAAAATAATCGCCGCAAACAGCAGCGCAAACAAACCCCCAACCCTCTCAATAGAAAACATGAGCGTTGTACAGTGGGACCCTTACGAATTAATGCCACAAAACGAGCTCCCATCAACAGCTGCAGCCCTTGGCGCACTTAGTAAATGGATAGAGCAAAATAATTTGAGCCGGCTCATTGCTAAAACACAAATTATTATTGCACCTGGTTACCGATTTAAAATCATTGATGGCCTTGTCACCAATTTTCATCAGCCACAATCTACACTGCTATTACTGGTAGCCGCTATTACAAATGGACATTGGAAACCCATGTACGATTACGCCCTCGAAAATGATTTTAGATTTTTAAGTTATGGAGATGGTTGCCTTATTTGGCTAGATCCATTTGAACAGTAAACACACTGCCCTCTCCTAGTTTACTAGCAACACTGATACTGCCCTTGTGTGCATCAATAACAGATTTAACATAGCTCATACCAAGGCCAAAACCTTTTACGTTGTGTAAATTACCAGTGTGCACTCTATAAAACTTTTCAAAAATTCGTTTTTGTGTTTCATCGGTCATACCAATGCCATTATCTGCGATGGTCACATAAATAAAACTCCCTTTCAGGTACGTAGAAATAGTAATGATAGGCGCAGCAGCCGCGTATTTAATGGCGTTGTCAATTAAATTAGAAATCAAATTTGAAAAATGAATTTCATCTGCGTCAATCACATCGGTGCTTGCATTTAAATGCAAAATAACTTCGCCGTCCTTGTCTTTTAGTTGTAGCTGATGATTGTCCATAGCACCCTTAATGATCTCATGCAAATGCAGTGGCACTAAATTTAATTCAAAATCTTCTTTATCCATATGAGCCGCCTGTAGTATGGTTTCTACATGTTTATTCATACGTATGTTTTCATCCTTAATAATCCCACTAAAATAGGCCATCTTTTCGGGGTTGGCTTGTACCTTTTCATTTCTAAGGGCATCTACTGCAAGTGATATGGTAGCAATAGGTGTTTTAAATTCGTGGGTCATGTTGTTGATAAAATCACTTTTGATTTCAGAAAGTTTTTTCTGAACGAGTAGTGAACGTATCGTAACAAAAAACGCCGCTAGAATAATAATCATAAATGTGATAGCACCTAGTAATACCCATTTTAAAGAAGCCAATACTTGACTATTATAATCAGGGATAACAATAATTAATTTTTCGAAAGAACTAAAGCCTTCATAATCGGTTCCTGTTTCGGGAATAATAGCGATGTAGGTAATTTTATTATTAATGGTGTCCCAGTATTCGGTTTTAAAGTTAGAAGACAGCATTTCATATTCGTCACGCGTACTAGTGATGGCAAATTCGAAATTTAATTTTTTTAGATCCACTGCTTTAAATGCTGCAGCAATTTTATCACTAATTTGTGCTTTGGTAAAATAATCATCTACACTTACTGGCTTAATAAAATGCAAATGTAAATCTGGATTAAAACCAAGGCCTCCCGTTTTTGGAAGTGTAACCGGCTGGCCCGTATAAACACGCGCTTTAATATCATTTACTACACTGATGCCCGCTTCGTTTACTTTGTCAACGAGCTGCACTTCGGTGATCTCTAATAAGTTGCTAAGCCAAGATGCTTGCAACAAAAAGAGACCTCCAATAGAAAGCCCAATTAAAACAATGATGATTCGGAAACTGCGTTTCATGAGAACACAAATATCGGGCAAAAAAAATAAAGCACCCCAGTTGTGGAGTGCTTTACCATACATTTATGTTAAACAAGACTATTTAAACTGCCGCAGCGCCTTCTGCAAGGACGGTTACTTTGTTATTGGCTACTTCTACAAAACCACTTTTGATGGTATAACTTTCGGTAGCTGATTTGTCTTTTAATACCTTAATATTTCCTGTTCCGAGTGCACTTACAAGCGGTGCGTGTTTGTCAAGTATTTCAAATAAACCAGAAACACCAGGTAATTGAACACCATACACTTCGCCGCTGTACAATTTTTTCTCGGGTGTTAATATTTCTAATTGCATATCCTTTTTTTAAAGATGCTTACGCGTTAGCGGCTGCCATTAATTTTTTACCTTTTTCGATGGCATCTTCTAAAGTACCAACTAAGTTAAAGGCTGCTTCTGGATACTCATCTACAGCACCATCCATAATTGAATTGAATGCGCGGATGGTATCTTCGATGCTTACAAATACACCTTTTAAACCCGTAAATTGTTCTGCAACGTGGAAAGGCTGCGATAAGAAACGTTGCACTTTACGTGCACGCTGTACGGTCATTTTATCTTCTTCAGATAATTCGTCCATACCTAAAATTGCAATGATATCTTGAAGTTCTTTGTAACGTTGTAAAATTAATTTAACGCGGTTCGCACAATCGTAGTGTTCGGCACCAACTACTGTTGGCGTTAAAATACGAGATGTAGAATCTAGAGGATCTACCGCAGGATAAATACCCAAATCGGCAATCTTACGAGACAATACCGTAGTAGCATCTAAGTGCGCAAACGTTGTTGCTGGCGCTGGATCCGTTAAGTCATCGGCAGGTACGTAAACCGCTTGTACCGAAGTAATAGAACCATTTTTAGTTGAAGTAATACGCTCTTGCATCAATCCCATTTCTGTGGCAAGGGTTGGTTGGTAACCTACCGCAGATGGCATACGACCTAATAGTGCCGATACCTCAGAACCTGCTTGTGTGAAACGGAAAATGTTATCTACGAAAAATAAGATATCCTTACCTTTTCCGGTACCATCTCCATCACGAAAA
>CANEWV010000269.1 GCA_947442905.1 Chitinophagaceae bacterium
AAAAAACTTTTGTTTTGCGGATAAGCGAAGACACTTTTAACAAGCTGTCTAAATGGGCCGATGATGAATTTAGAAGTGTAAACGGACAAATTGAAATGATACTCGACAAAGCATTAAAAGAAGCCGGCAGAAAAACGGTAGAAAAAGATGTAAAGCCATCTCAAAATCCTAAATTGCTTAAATGAAAATCAAATCAATTGTAGTAGCGCTATTATGTTTATTGTTTATCCATAATGCGTTTGCTCAAACCCTTACCATCGGCAGTTTTAATGTACGTTATGACAACCCGCGCGATTCCGGAAATTTATGGAGTGCCAGACTCCCTAGAGTGGCCGCCCTCATTGCTTTTCATGATTTTGACATTGTAGGTACGCAAGAAGGGTTGCAGCATCAACTAGATGGTATGCAAGCGTTACTTCCCGGGTATACCTATTACGGAATTGGTAGAGATGATGGCGCATTTAAAGGGGAACACTCTGCTATTTTTGTAAAAAAAGATGCGTTTACAATTGTAGATAAAGGCGATTTTTGGTTATCTGAAACGCCCACAAAACCTGGATTTGGTTGGGATGCGCGAATTAATAGAATTTGCACTTGGGTATTGCTACAACACAAAGTAACACGCAAAAAAATGTATTGCTTTAATGTACATTACGATCATCAAGCGGTGATAGCGCGTAAAGAAAGTTCTAAGCTCATTTTAGAAAAAATAAAAACCATTGCTGGCAGTACACCTATTATTTTAACGGGCGATTTTAATGGTGATCACAGTTCAGCATGGTATCAGCTCATTGCTAATTCTGGTAATTTATTGGACACGTACAATAGAGTTGCTTTGCCTTATAAACCCAATGGTACTTTTCAGGGTTTTGGCCCCAATTTAAATCCAGACCAAGTAATTGACCATATTTTTACAAGCACGCATTTTACGGTGAGTCGGTGGGGAGTGTTAACAGATTCTTATAATGGCAAGTTTCCATCGGATCATTTTCCGGTTTTAGCCCAAATAACCCTGCGTTAGGCGCCCATATGTGCAAAAGCTTTCCTAAATAACGAGGCTTTAGCATTTTTATTCACAGGGGCTTGCTTCTTTTGTAGAACCCACTAATTTTAACGGTAATCAAACCCATTGTATGTTTTATTTATTACAAACAGACACCATTCAAAAAGCAGTTGGAGCAGTAGCTGCAAGTACGCCTGAAAAAATTTCTATGCTTAGCTTATTAGAAAAGGGTGGATGGATTATGTATCCATTATATTTTTTACTGGTTGCAGCCATTTATGTTTTTGTAGAGCGTTTGTTAGCTATCAATAAAGCTTCTAGAATAGAACCTAATTTCATGAATATTATCAGAGATAATATTGTTACAGGTAATGTGCAAGCCGCTCGTAATTTGGCAAAAAACACCAATAGCCCTGTAGCGCGCATGATTGACAAAGGGATTCAGCGCATAGGAAAACCATTAGATGCCATCGAAAAAAGTATGGAAAATGTGGGTCGTCTAGAAATGTACAATATGGAAAAAAATCTTTCTATTTTATCTCTCATTTCTGGTATCGCACCAATGTTTGGATTTTTAGG
Source organism: Chitinophagaceae bacterium (assembly GCA_947442905.1). The sequence continues at coordinate 1,583 of CANEWV010000269.1, forward strand.
AACCATCATTGGTATGGTGCAACTATTTTATGGTATTGCATCTACTGGTGAATACACGTTAAACACCATTGCCGGCGGTATTTATACAAAAATGATTACGTCTGCAACCGGTTTAATTATTGGACTCATTGCATATGTAGGGTATAATTTTTTAAGTACCCAAATTGACAAGACCGCCAATAAAATGGAAGTGGCTAGTTCAGAGTTCATTGATATTTTACAAGAACCTACTCGTTAATTTTACACAATGAATATCAGAAAGCGTTTAAGAACTCATCCAGAAGTGCACACCGGTGCCTTAAATGATATTCTATTTATACTATTGTTGTTTTTTCTAATTGTATCAACGCTTGCAAATCCAAACGTGATTAAAGTATCCAATCCAAAAGCGGCAAGTGATACCAAGGCCAAGCAAACAGTGGTGGTTACGGTAGACAAAGACCAGCAAATTTATATTGGTTCAAAACCTATAGGACTTGACTCATTAGAATCTGAACTTTCTGTTTTTTTAGCGAAAGAAACGGATAAGCCTTCGGTGGTTATTAATGGAGATAGCACTTCTCATTTAGGTACTGCCATTAAGGTAATGCAGGTAATTAAAAAATTGGGCGCAACACCTGTAATGGCTGTAGACAATAGCCAGTAGTAAGTGGCGAGTATGAGCAACCATTAGTTAGTAGCCGACACTAAGTTTTTTATCGCTACTATCATCCGGTCATTCTCAAACAAATCTTTGTGCAGCACGGTATTGTATGCGTGTTGCGTAAATGCATCTGTGGTTTGAGAACCCAGTGCCTGATTGATTTCTACAAATATGGAGCCACCATTACTTAGGTGCTTATTTCCAAAATTTGCAATGGCATTATAAAAAACAAGCGGATTATTATTTTCAACAAATAGCGCTGTGTGCGGCTCAAAGTCTAGTACATGCACCGCCATATTAGTTTTTTCATTTTCTGCTATGTACGGAGGGTTGGAAATAATAATATCATAACTACCCATTTCCGGCCAGCATGTTTCGTCTAAAAAATCAAGTGTTTTAAACAAGATAGGTGCATTGTATTTTGCTGCATTGATATTCGCAACTTCAATAGCCCCAACACTAATATCGATAGCCGTAATGATAGCAGTTGGTATTTTTTGTTGCAGTGCAATGGAAATACAGCCACTGCCTGTTCCTACTTCTAATATTTTAATGGGCTGCTTGTTATTTAAATTTGTTGCTACCCAACTAGCACATAACGCTACCAGTTCTTCTGTTTCCGGTCTTGGAATAAGGGTATGCTCATTAACCATTAAACGCAGTCCTGCAAACCAGGCTTCACCAAGTACATATTGCACGGGCTTACCTGTGCACAACTGGTTGGTATATTGCGTAAGGCGCTCCACATGATTGTCAGAAAGGTTCTCGTTTTTAATAAGCCAGCGATCCATTTTTGATTTACCCGTTACAAATTCCATCACCATGCCTGCAATGGTAGCTGCTTCTCTATCATCGTAGAGGCCATCTAGTGCAGTAGTAAGGGTCTGTTCGGCTAATTCAAAAGTCATGATGCAATGTTAGTATCATTTAGGTTATTTTTGCGCCAGCCCTTCAAATTTATTTATCCATGCAAAACGCAGATCATTACTTTACTATCGAAAAGCCATCTATGGCAGAATTTAAAGATAGGGGAAGTAAATTTTTAGGGTATGCATTTCCAATTACTTCTCCCGAACATTTTAAACAGCATTTACAGGATTTAAAAAAAGAACATGCTAAAGCAGTGCATCACTGTTTTGCCTATAGGTTAGGATTAACAAACAATATATTTAGAGTGAGTGATGATGGGGAACCCGCTGGAACTGCTGGTAGGCCTATTCTTGGGCAAATTGATAGCAGTGGCGTAACCAATACGGCAATAATTGTAGTGCGTTATTTTGGAGGCACTTTGCTGGGTGTTCCAGGGCTAATAAATGCATATAAATCGGCTGCCTCCATGGCATTACAATTAACACCGTTTGTGCAAAAAACAATTG
>CANEWV010000270.1 GCA_947442905.1 Chitinophagaceae bacterium
AAAAAACAAATTGAACCGGATAACTATAGGTTTGTTTCATGAGTTGAAAAATAAGCTTGTAAATTTGTGCGCCAACCGCAAAGCCAATCTAATGCGTGTCTAAGATAAGACTTGAACCACTCTTGGCAAAAAGCGGTTAAACAATATATAACCATGGTTAAAATAGATACAATAGAACTGCCCGATTTTCCGCTTTTGTTAGCGCCCATGGAAGATGTGAGTGACCCTCCCTTTAGAGTGGTGTGTAAAGAAAACGGAGCAGATTTAATGTACACCGAATTTATTAGTAGCGAAGGCCTCATTAGAGACGCCATCAAGAGCCGTAAAAAACTAGATATTTTTGATTACGAAAGACCCGTAGGGATTCAAATATTTGGAGGTGATGAAGACAGTTTGGCACTTGCTGCAAAAATTGTAGATGTTACCAACCCCGATTTACTAGATATTAATTTTGGGTGCCCCGTAAAAAAAGTAGCCTGCAAAGGTGCAGGTGCAGGTGTTTTAAAAGACCTAGATTTAATGGTACGGTTAACGTCGGCGGTTGTAAAGGCCACTAAATTACCCGTTACGGTAAAAACAAGATTGGGTTGGGATGAAGACAGTAAAAATATTGAAGAAGTAGCGGAACGCCTGCAAGACGTAGGTATTAAAGCACTCAGCATTCACGGACGTACCCGCGCACAAATGTATAAGGGCGAAGCCGATTGGACGTTAATTGCCAAAGTAAAAAACAACCCACGCATTCATATTCCCATTTTTGGAAACGGAGATATTGATAGCCCACAAAAAGCAGTGGCGTATAAAAATAAATATGGCGTAGATGGCGTCATGATTGGTAGAGCCGCTATTGGATATCCATGGATTTTTAGAGAAATCAGGCACTATATTAAAACCGGAGAAATCATGGCAGCGCCAACCGTAGCAGAGCGTGTAGCGGTTTGCAAACAACACTTAATACAATCGGTGGCATGGAAAGGACCTGTGGTGGGTATCAACGAAATGAGAAGACATTACGCCAATTATTTAAAAGGTTTACCGGGCATTAAAGATTATAGAAGTAGGCTGGTTACTATTAAAGAAAGTGAAGGTGTTGAAGAAGTGCTTGACGAAATCGGAGAAGTATACAAAGACTTTATTGTAGAAAGAAGCCCCATTGAATTAGTGAACTACCACGAAAATTGTCCACTGTAACATATTATTTCAACTCCGTAGCAACTGCTTCATCAAGTGGTGAAACGGTTTGCGGAAAATAAGCCTGTAACACACCTTCTTCACTTACTACATATTTACAAAAATTCCAGACAGGGGCCTGATTACACCAACCATTGGCATTTGCACTTGACAACCACTCGTATACGCCTTGTTGTTCGGAACCCTTTACCACACTGCCTTTGCGCATCAGTAAAAAAGTAACGCCGTAATTTACCTTACAAAAACTGGCAATATCGGCATCAGATTTTTTTTCTTGCCCCTTAAAATCATTGGCTGGAAATCCAACTACAATTAAATTGTCTTTATGTTGTTGGTAGAGTGCTTCTAATTCTTTGTATTGTCCTGTGTAACCACAATCAGAAGCCGTATTTACAAGTAATACTTTTTTACCCCTAAAGGTTTCAAAAGAAAGCGTATCACCATTATTTAAAATAGCTTGCAACGCATAAAAATCTTTTTGAGGTTGCTTATTTTCTGTATTTAGCTTACTGGCATTTTTAGCACCCATTAATTTCCCCGGAAACATAATAACTGGATACATGGATTTTAAAATGGATTGCCGATAGCTCATGTCTTTCTTTTTCATGACTAATACAGAGCCAACAATAACACCAAAAACAATCGCAAATTTTATCATTATGGATTTTTTATTTTGAAAAAGCGTACGCATTAACCTATTAATTTTTTTAACAACCATCCCTTGCCCGTATACGGCGGATATTTAAAATCTGGATCGATCCAAGTAGGTGTTTTCATCACCGATTTAATATGTGAAAATGTATCAAAACTTAACTTGCCATGATATCCGCCCATGCCGCTAAAACCCCTGCCACCAAAGGGTAATGCGTGGTTGGTAAGATGAAAAATTGCATTATTAACGCAGGCACCTCCCGATGGAACGTTGTTTAACCAATACTGCTCGGTGGTATTATTACTTGTAAACACATAAAATGCCAATGGATTTGGATTGCGCCTGATTATTTCAAGCGCTTCTTCATTGGTATTGTAGGTGAGTATAGGAAGTATCGGACCAAAAATTTCGTCCTGCATAATTTTACTATCCAGTGCTACATCTGTTAGAATAGTAGGCTCAATAAATAAAGTAGCTGGATTTGATTTTCCACCATACACCACTTTACCATCTTGCAAATAACCTACAAGGCGCTGCCACTGTTTTTCATTGATGATTTTTCCGTAACCATCTGTATTTTCTGGATCTTCTCCATAAAACTTTTTGGTAGCTATCATAAGTTCTTCAATCAAACTATCTTTTAATGCAGTTGGCACGAGCACGTAATCTGGCGCGACGCATATTTGACCACAATTGGAAAATTTAGCATTGGCAATTCGTCTCGCAGCTACACGTATGTTAGCATCAGAAGCAAGTACAGCAGGACTTTTGCCACCTAACTCTAAAGTAACAGGTACTAATTTTTCGGCGGCTTGTTTGTAAATAATTTTACCTACAAAAGTGCTTCCGGTATAAAAAATATGATCAAATCTAAAATTTTCAAAGAGTGGCGGTAATACTTCAGCGCCTTCCCCTTCTATGTATAAAACATAATTTTCAGAAAATAACTGCTTGATTATTTTTCCCATCACAGCAGCGGTAGCACCTGCAAACTCACTGGGTTTTAATACCGCGCAATTGCCTGCGGCAATCGCGCCAATCAGTGGTGTAAATAAAAGTTGAAATGGATAATTCCAAGGTGCAATAATACACACCACACCCAGTGGTTCCGGAACGGTATAACAACTAGAAGGCTGATTTAATAAATTGGTAGGCACACTCGTGGGCTGCATCCAATTTTTTAAATGCTTGATGGTGTATTTGAGCTCACTTAAAAAAAAGCCAATTTCAGAGGCCCAGGCTTCTTCTTCGGTTTTTTTTAAATCTATGTGGAGCGCCTTCGCTAGTTCTTTTTCGTGGTCTAATACCAATTGTTGCAAGGCCTCGAGTTTTGCAAGCCTAAACGCAAAACTTTGTGTAGCCCCAGACATAAAATATTGTCTGAGCGCTTGTAACTGTTCATTCATGAGAAACTGGTTAATTTTGAAGCAATTTATACCATAATAACGATACTCTTATCCTAATTGTTTGGGCCCTAAATATAATTTTAGCGTTTCGCCATTTTTTAATAATTTAACCATCTCAAAAACTTGTAGGGTTATGCCTACTTCAACGATTCTATACCTATGAAAAAACAGACCAAGAAAAAATTGTTAGCGGCAAAAACTACTGAAGTAGCAGCAACAAACACCGAAGTAGCGGCCGCAGATTCAAGACGTTCTTTTTTAAGAAACGGATTACTTGCTGCAGCAGGATTTTATATTGTTCCTCGAAATGTGCTAGGACGTGGCTTTACAGC
>CANEWV010000271.1 GCA_947442905.1 Chitinophagaceae bacterium
CGTCTACGCCTAATTTGTCAACGATGATTTTCTTAACTCTTGTTGCGATGTCTGACATTGTAAAAAGTTTTGTTTACGGCGCAAAAATATACTTTTTGTTAAATAACCAATCTTTTCGGACATTTTTGTTTCCACAGACCCGCAGTTCAATTATGCACAAAAGCAGGTATAGCGCCTAAAATCATGAAAATCATGCCTATATTGTAGTTAAAGCGCCACTTATGTCATTAAAAATAATTGAATTTGGATCCCCTTCTTACCAGAAAATGGTGGATTTAAGGTTCCAAATACTGCGTAATCCACTTGGTCTAACCTTTAGTCAGGCCGATTTAGACAAAGAAAAAGACGATATTTTAATAGGCTTTTTTGAAGATGAGGATTTAGAAGGCTGTTGCATTTTAACCCCAGACAGTAAAACGGTTATCCGTTTGCGTCAAATGGCGGTTGTAGATGGCCTACAAGGCAAAGGTGTTGGAAGGGTGATAATGAATTTTGCCGAAAACGTGGCGCGCGACAGGGGCTACAAAATGTTACACATGCATGCCCGCAAAACAGCGGTTGGCTTTTACCAAAAACTAGGGTATCAAATTGTAGGCGAAGAGTTTGAAGAAGTGACCATTCCGCATTACGAGATGCAAAAGAACTTATAAGGTTTAAGCTCCAATTTTTTTATTGAGTAACCCCCTAAGTTCGTGACGCATGTCATCGAGCATTCCTTCTTTGGGCACAATAAAAAAAGATTTCGCGTCAAAGTACAAATGAAAAAAATGTGGGCTTTCAAAAAATTTAGAAAACTTATCCCAGTTCCAATGCACCGAGCCCCTATCGTTTGATAGCGTTACCTGAGCATCTGAAAAGCTAATGGTGAAGCTATCTTTAAAAGTTGCCGATTTTTTATAAATCGTATGCGGCATGATATACCAAAAAGTAACCATCATAACAAGCCACAAAACTGAGCCCAATAAAAAAGGTTCTGGTCTGATTTTTTTTGAATAAAAAAGTGCTGCAGAAACAATCGCAAACACATTGATGAGTATTACTAAAATTTTTACGGCCCTGTCTTGCACGAAATGATAACGTACGCCCTGAATCACTTTATTTTTCTCGTAACTAAATGAATGCTGCATATTTGAGATAGATTAGGTCAAAAGTAACTAATTTTAATTATGTCAGACACCACGCTACATAAAATTGCCGCCGCAGTTGGGCTTAGTATTTCAACGGTATCAAGAGCCCTGAAGGGCCATCCTGATATTTCGGTACAAACTAGAAAAAAAGTTTTATCAGCAGCTGCGACACTCAACTATTCCCCCAATCCAAACACGGTATACAACGCCATTAGAAGCAGTCATTTTATAGCGCTCTTTATTCCGGTTACGCCTTCAAAATATTTTCAAGATTTTTTACACGCGGCCAATCAGTTGGCAGAAAACGCAGACTATAGCTTACTGGTTTTGCCACTTACAAATAATACGGTTAGCACTACCGCACAAATAAAATTTTGCAAACAAAATAAAGTACACGGCATTATCATTTGCCAAGATCCTTTACAGCCTAGTAACCCAAAATTTAAAAAGATAAAAGAACTTGGGGTGCCCATTGTTGTAGTGGGCGGTACTGTTCCAAGTACTGGGGTGCACCATTTTAAAGAAGACATGGAAGCAGTGGCAAGTCTTGTGGCACAAAAAATAATTGAAAAAAATAAGCGGCATATTCTCGCCATTTTTGACGCTACTCCTTCACAAAGAACAGAACTTATTTTAAACGCATTTATAGATACAGTTTCGGCCCACGAAAATAATATTGGGGTGGAGTATGCTGCTAATACCTCGGAGGCCTATACGCTTTGCAAATTAGCGGTACAGCAAAAAAAATACGACGCTATTTTCTGCATGAATGATGCACTGCTATTGGGCGCATGGCAGGCTTTGCAGGCCACTGAGCATGCTGTAGATGTATTTGGAATAAGTGAAACGGATTTGCCTAGCTTATTAACGCCTACTATATCGTATGCACATTACAGTGGTACGCAATTAGCAAAAGACACCATACAACTATTACTAGCTGTGATGCGCACAAAAACACCTGCTTCGGAAAAATCAATCACCATTTCTTGGGAACAAAGCAAAGCCTAAAATTAGTTAAGCACTTGGATTTTTAAGCTTCTAAAAGAAACTTCATTGCCATGGTCTTGCAGTAATAAACGGCCTTTAGGTGCCATGCCAAAATTAGGCCAGTTGGCATATTTACTTTTAGCCACTAGTGCATAAAAATATTGCTCCCCTCTTTTGTATTCGAGCATTTTCCATCCGTTTAAATAATGCGATACCGTCCCATCTTTTGCTACTTTAATCATCCCTCTGTTCCACTCGCCAATTTTACGGCGCGCACGGTTTTCTTTAACAGAAGGAATTAAATCATAGAGTGACCCAAGGGTTCTATTACCAATAGATCCTAATTTAGCATCCGGATGCAGGGCATCATCCAGTATTTGATATTCTAAACCAATGGCCGAACCAGCATTGTTTTCCTTTTCTGTAACAAAATATTTTACCCCACTATTAGCACCTGCGGTGATTTTAAAATCGAACTGAAAAATAAAGGCATCGTACTCATTTTCAGAAACAATATCGCCCCCATTGGTAGACTCTGCGCCATCCGAAGGCTGCACTGTTAAAATGCCATCACTTGCTTTCCAGCCTTTTTCCGGGAAACCTGTTTTATAAGCACCTCTCCAACCGTTTGTGGTTTTGCCATCAAAGAGCAAGTGTACGCCCTGCATTTTTTCTTGCTCCGACACATGATTGGGTATTAGGTTAACAACAAATATGGGATCAAGTGGTGTAGGTTGCAAATTAGCTGTTTGAATATTGATATTTCTCCATCTAATTTTTTTACCCGCTTCTTCTGCTTTACCAATTGAATGCACTTGCAGCGCAATAAATCCAGCGGATGTTAGATCATCCACTAAACTTGCTACCGGTTTTCCATTTAAAAAAGTACGGATGGTATTTCCAATACATTCTATGCGGCACTTGTTCCATGCCTGAAATGTAAAAAGTGTTTTAGCAGGCTCGTTATAGGAAACCGGATACAACCAATCGCGTCTACTTTCGTCATAAATACCTGCCGTCCAGGCCCTTGGCGAAGGATCAATTTCGTATTGGTATCCATGCACCCTGCCATTTAAATATTCGGACTTGCTTTCACTTCTAAACTGGATACCAGAATTCATCATATCGTCTAATTTGAATTCTAGTTCCAATATAAAATCGCCATAGTTTTTTTCGGTAACTAAAAATGAATTGGGCTCTCCCAAAACAGTAGCTCCCACAATTTCACCATTGATCACTTCATACTTTGCCTTGCCATTTAATTGTTTCCAACCAGTTAGGTCTTTGCCGTTAAAAAGCGGGGTCCAATTACCTCCTTTTTTAGTTTGCGCCATGGTTGGTGCTCCTAAAAAAGCACATAAAACAATTGCAAGGATTGCAGATTTAAGTATTTGCATAACAAGGGTTTATCGTAACATATTAGAATGTACTTGCTAATTTATGGCTTTAG
>CANEWV010000272.1 GCA_947442905.1 Chitinophagaceae bacterium
GGTGCTAGATAAAAATGGCAACAAAATGAGTAAGCGTTTAGGTAACGTTGTTAATCCTTTTGAAACCATCGAAAAATATGGTGCCGACGCAACCCGCTGGTACCTTGTAACCAATGCATCTCCTTGGGATAATTTAAAATTTGACATAGCGGGTATTCAAGAAGTGCAGCGCAAATTTTTTGGCACACTCTACAATACCTATCAATTTTTTGCGCTCTATGCAAATGTGGATGGTTTCTCTTTTTCAGAAGCCCCAGTGCCTTTAGCAGAACGTCCAGAAATTGACCGTTGGATTTTATCAAGCTTACATTCGCTTGTTAAAAAAGTAACCGCAGCGATGGATGATTATGAGCCAACCGTTGCAGGTAGAGCCATCGAGTCTTTTGTTGATGAGCAACTGAGTAACTGGTATGTAAGACTTTGTAGAAGAAGATTTTGGAAAGGTGAATATGAGCAGGATAAAATTAGTGCCTACCAAACTTTATACGAGTGCCTAGAAACAGTGATACAATTAACAGCTCCTATTGCTCCGTTTTTTAGTGATGCTGTTTTTTCAAATCTCAATAGTGTAACGGGTAAGCATCAAGTGGCGTCTATTCATCACGCCAATTTCCCAATAGCAAATGAAGGCTTTATCGATGCTGCACTCGAAGATAGAATGCAGTTAGCGCAGGATGTTTGTTCACTGGTGCTCAGCCTTCGTAAAAAAGTGAATATTAAAGTGCGTCAGCCACTTCAAAAAATACTTATACCGGTACTTGATCCGGCTATGCAAGATCAGCTCGTTTTAATCCAGGATTTGATTACTGCCGAGGTAAATGTTAAAGAAATTGAATATTTGACTGAAACGGAGGGAATTATTAAGAAAAAGATAAAACCCAACTTTAAGGCGCTCGGTACTAAAATGGGTGCCAAAATGAAAGCGGCGGGCGCGGCCATTACCGCCATGACCGTTGCTCAAATTGCAACCCTTGAAAAAACGGGTGAAATTCTCTTATCCATTGATGGTGAAGAACTTAGCATTGCATTAACCGAGGTTGACATTGCCGCAGAGGACATTCCAGGTTGGAGCGTTGCCAGCAAAGGCAGCCTAACGGTGGCCCTCGACATCACAATATCCCCAGATTTACAGCAGGAAGGGGACGCAAGAGAGTTTGTAAACCGTGTACAAAATATTAGAAAAGAAAGCGGTTTTGCCCTTACAGACCGTATATTCGTGACCCTTGAGCATTGTGACAGGCTTAAGGAGTCGATTGTTAAATATAACGACTATATTTGCCGCGAAATTCTAGCTGATTCTATCAATTGGGTAGACAAGGTTGCAAATGCAACTGAACTCGACGTAAATGATAATTTACTAAAAGTTTCAATAACTAAACAAGCATAACAATAAGCATATGGCTACAAAGAAACCAGCCCCAAAAGCAGCACCTGCTAAAAAAGTAGCAGCTCCCGCAAAAAAGGCGGCTCCGGCCAAAAAAGCAGCACCTGCTAAAAAAGTAGCTGCACCTGTAAAAAAAGCAGCACCTGCTAAACCAGCGGCACCTGCTAAAAAAGTGGCAGCGCCCGTTAAAAAGGCAGCATCTGCTAAACCAGCAGCTCCAACCAAAAAAGTAGTGGCACCGGTAAAAAAAGCAGCACCTGCTAAACCAGCAGCTCCAACCAAAAAAGTAGTGGCACCGGTAAAAAAAGCAGCTCCTGCTAAACCAGCAGCTCCAGCAAAAAAAGTAGCAGCTCCTGCAAAGCCAGCGATTCCCGCAAAAAAAGCGGTACCGGTTAAAGCAGCTCCTGCAAAAGTAGCAGCGCCTGTTAAAAAGGCGGTACCTGCTCCAAAGCCAGCGGCAAAATCAGCAGCTCCTGTTAAAGCAGCAGCTCCTACAAAACCTGCAAAGCCTGCAAAAGTAGCAGCGGTTAAAGCGGTAAAACCGCCTCCTGCAAAAGTGATTGTAAAAACTGCACCTGTAAGACCCGGCGGCAAAGTCGTGTTACCTAGTAAGCCGGTTCCTAAAATAGCACCTGCGCCAGTGGTGAAAGCAAAGCCAACCCCACTTCCTCCTATGCCTAAAAAGCCGGAAGTGAAATTGCCGCCTGCGCCACCTAAAAAGCCGGTGAGAAAACCATTAGAACCTATTAAGGATGTAAAATTACCAAAGACAAATACAAAGTCTAGCGTGCCTTACAGTCCTGGATATACACCATTAGAAAAAAGAGTTCAAATTGTGACGAAGAGTACTCAAACACTTGTTAAATACAGCGATGCAGAACTTAACGAGTTTCGTGAGCTTATCAATAAAAAATTAGAAGCTGCTAAAAAAGAGCTTGTGTACCTCCAAGGTTTAATTACCCGTAAAGATGAAATGGGTGGTGACAATGACGATGCACGTTACATGACTATGGAAGATGGTAGTGTTAGCATGGAAAGAGAGCAATTGTCTCAAATGGCTAGCCGTCAAATTACCTACATCGACCATCTCGAAAAAGCGATCATGCGTATTGAAAGCAAAACCTATGGTATTTGTAGAGTAACCGGTAAGTTAATTGACAAAGCACGTTTACGCGCTGTACCACACGCTACGCTTAGCTTAGAAGCTAAATTAGGTCTTGTAAAACCAAGCCCTGATCAACAATAATCTTAGATCTTGATCTATCATAAAAAAGGCCGCAATTTGCGGCCTTTTTTATGTCTCATTTTTTATAATTCTTATTTTACTTCCTGCATATCAATCAGCTTTTTATACATTCCACCTTTTGCAAGTAGTTCATCGTGCGTGCCGCGTTCTGCAATTTCTCCTTTTTGCAACACAATAATTTCATCGGCGTGTCTGATGGTAGAGAGGCGGTGTGCAATAACAATAGAAGTTCTGTTTTGCATCATTTTATTGATAGCGTCTTGCACCAGTCTTTCACTTTCTGTATCCAGTGATGAAGTGGCTTCGTCTAAAATTAAGATCGGTGGGTTTTTTAAAATAGCTCTAGCAATGGTAATGCGCTGACGTTCACCGCCACTTAGTTTACTGCCTCTGTCACCAATATTTGCGTCGTATCCGTCTTCTTTACTATTAATAAATGCGGCGGCGTTGGCTACGGTAGCGGCGGCTGTAATAGCTGCTGGGCTTGCTGTTTGGACGCCTAAGGCAATATTTTGTGCAATGCTATCATTAAATAGAATAGGTTCCTGTGTAACAATGCCCATGGCTGCTCTTACACTTTGTAAACTATACTCTTTGATGTTAATACCATCAATTAAAACCGCACCTTCTGTGACGTCATGAAAACGTGGAATTAAATCTGCTAAAGTACTTTTACCAGCGCCCGATGAACCTACTAGCGCCACCGTTTTTCCTTTTTCAATAACGAGGTTGATGTTTTTTAAAATGGTAGCATCGTCGTAAGAGAAACTTACATTTTTAAACTCGATGCGGTGCTCGAAATTTTCTAAAACTCTTGCATTGGGCTTGTCTTCTATAGCAACAGGTGCTTTTAATATTTCCTCAATACGCTCAATTGCAGCACTGCCTCTTTGTGCATTGTAAAAAGAACTGGATAA
>CANEWV010000273.1 GCA_947442905.1 Chitinophagaceae bacterium
ATTTAGTGGTATAAGTAGCAGGTAAAGATCTTGTGCCATCATCAATACCTAAATAATCTGTTTTACCGCCTTTGTGCTCGTAAAAATTACCCTGCACAGCTTGATTATTAAAACCAGATCCTATTTGAATATTAAAAAAGTTTTTAGTTGGAATGTCTTTAGTATTAACTTGAATTAAACCACCTGCCCACTCACCAGGAAGTTCAGGAACAAAGGCTTTGTTGATAACGATATTATCAATCATGTTAGCCGGAATCAAATCAAAAGAAAATGCTTTTCTATCAGGCTCTGTGCTACCCAATTGTACACCATTTAAAAGAGCTAAATTATAACGCTCAGCTAAACCTCTTACAATTAAAAATTTACCTTCCTGAATACTCGCACCAGGTGTACGCTTTAATACTTCACCGGTATTTTTATCTGGAGAACGCTTAATGGCTTCACCAGAAATTACAGAAGCTACGGTATTAGTATTTTTTTGGAAAGTAATAAGTGCGTTAACTGTTTCACCTTTTGCAGTAGCCGTTCTGGTGGTAGCTTTAACCGCTACATCAGATAATACTTTACCACCTTCATTTAAAACAATGTTTACAGTTTCTTCATCACCCGCTTTTGCAACAGTTACTTCGTCTATTGTTTTTTCGGCATAACCTACATAGCTTAAAGTGAGGGTGTATTTTTTTTGAGCTTCCACTACAAAAGAAAAACGGCCATCCACATCTGTTCTGGTCATGGCAGTTGCAGCACCCGATAATTTTACGGTAACGCTCGCTAAACCTTCATTTTTGCTATTGGTAACTTTACCAACAATTCTTGATTTTTGAGCAAATAATGAACTACTTATTACAAGTAAAAAAACGATAGATAATAATTGCTTCACTGGGTATTTCATTTATGAAGCAAAACTACTTTTGGCGTGTTACGGCATTGTTACGCCTGTGTTATCAGAATGTTACCTCTATGTTACCGCAATGTTACCAACCTGATCATACAGGTGGTGGATTAGGCCATCTACAAGGCCAATTTTAGGCACATAGATAGCTTCAATATTGGCCCATTTCATTACCTGAATGTAAATCAAAAGTGCTGGCACAATTACATCCGCACGGTCTTCTTTGAGGCCATATAAATGCATCCTGTCTTCTAATGTAACGCTCGAAAGCTCTTTATAGTAATCTTTGAGCAGGTCCAAACTTAGAGGCTTTCCCTCTTTAGTCTTACTCATAGATAATATTTTTGTAATGTTTCCGCCACTCCCAATAGCAATGGACGGAAGTGCACTTTTGATGTTCTTTTTCACGTAATCCTTCATGTCATCCCAGGTCTTTTCCTTAATCTGGTTTTTAAGAAGCCGGATAGTTCCAATATTGAAGGATTCCTTAGAAACCAGTGCGCCACCCGCAAAAAATGTAAGCTCGGTACTACCGCCACCCACATCAATGTATAAATAAGAGTGATCCGAATCTAAATTTTCGGCCACATGGTTTTCGTATATAAAAGAAGCCTCTTCTTGTCCAGATATCACTTTAATTTCGATGCCTGTTTCAAGTTTTACTTTTCTAATAATGTCTTTACTGTTTTTAGCATCCCGCATCGCACTGGTGGCACAGGCATACACATGCTTAATTTGATAGGCTTCTAATAAATGCTGATAGGCTTTTAAGGTTTGCATCAGCATTTTAACTTTGGCCTTAGATATTTCACCTGTTTCAAAAACATCAAAGCCAAGTCTTAATGGAACACGCACTAAATTAATTTTATTAAATACGGGATCCTGCTTTGGCTGTTTGGTCACTTCACTAATTAATAGTCGGGCGGCATTACTTCCAATATCAATGGCGGCTAACTTCACTATTTACGGTTCGTTTTCTGTTGGAGGTATAAATAAGTCTCTATTTGAGAGCGTATCTTTTTCTTAGAACCCGAAGGTACATAGTTATTTAATAAGGCGCTATCTAGTACCCTTGCCTTTACGTTGTCTTGTAACTGAATGTGGATAATATCCTGCAATTCTTTTTTTATGGCAGGATCAAGTATTGGAACCGCCGCTTCAACGCGGTGATCTATATTACGCACCATCCAATCAGCACTAGATATATATACTTTTTCTTTACCTCCATTACTAAATATCATCACACGGGCATGTTCTAAATACTCATCTACAATACTGATGGCTCGTGGCTTTGCATTAAATTTTTTATGGTCTACCAAGGCGCAAAAAATACCTCGCACAATCATATTGATAGTAACACCTGCAACGGCTGCATCATTTAATTTTTTAATTAAATCAACGTCACTAAGTGAATTTAATTTAATAGTGATAGCAGCAGGCTTTTTAGCTTTTGCATTTTTAATTTCTTGGTTTATTAAATGTACAATCGTAGGTCGCATCGAAATAGGTGACACCACAAGCGTTTTGCAACTTAAAAGTGGCCCATATCCTTTTTCGGGATGTTCTAAAAACTGAAATATTTTATTGATATCGGCCATGATATTGCGGTTGCTAGTAAGCAAGCAATGATCACCATAAACGCGCGCCGTTTTTTCATGCAAATTACCGGTGCTTACAAAACCATACTGTACCGTTTTATTTTTTTCTCGCTTTTTAATGACGCAAACCTTGGCGTGCACTTTCATATTTTGTATGCCGTATAAAACAGTAATACCCTCCTCTTCCAATACGTCTTTCCATTCTAAATTGGCTTCTTCATCAAACCTAGCCTTTACTTCAAGCATAACTGTCACTTCTTTTCCATTCCGAGCTGCATTAATGAGTGCATTGATCACTTTTGAAGCGGGCGCCAAACGGTAAGCCGTTATTTTAATGGAAAGCACATCCGGA
Source organism: Chitinophagaceae bacterium (assembly GCA_947442905.1). The sequence continues at coordinate 2,843 of CANEWV010000273.1, forward strand.
TCCATTGCACTTTCTCTGAGTAAATCAATTACCGAATTAAAATTATGGTAGGGAAAATGCAGCATCACATCTTTTTGCAACACCACATCCGTAACGCGCAAGCTCTTAACTAAATCAGGATGAATTAACGAAGCTTTACGGATACTTTTTTCCATTTCCAAATCTGGAAAATCCATAAAGTGTCTAAAATTATGAATACGACCACCCGGTATAATATTACTTTTTTGAGTAAGCTGTAAACGTCTAATCAAATAATCGAGTAAGCCCGCATCCATTTCTCTATCGTACACAAAACGAACCGGCTTTCCCTTACGTCTATTTTTTAATCCCTTTTCAAGTTTTTCTATAAGATTACTGGTTAAACCATTATCTACATCTATTTCGGCGTCTTTGGTAATTTTAAAAATAGCAGACTCGAAATAATCGTAATCGAAATAAGAAAATATAATTGGTAAATTAAACCTGATAATATCTTCTAGTAATATAATTTGATGGCCTCCGGTTTTAGTTGGAAGCTCTACAAAGCGTCCCACCACAGACACGGGTACTTCAATTAAGGCATACTTACTTTTATACGCACTATTTTTTTTACGCATTACAATGCCTAAGTAAATACTCTTATCGCGGAGGTATGGCATTTGATCAATAGACTCTACCATTAAGGGTATTACATTACCCCGCACCTGCTCATCA
>CANEWV010000274.1 GCA_947442905.1 Chitinophagaceae bacterium
CAGTTGGTTACCATTGCCGCTGATGGGGCTCAAAAAAAATTATTACAATATTATTTTCCGAGTACCACCTATGTAACTATACCTAAATATAATATCAGGTATAGTAGAAAAGCTTGGTGGCTGCCTGTTGTTTTATTTTTTCAGTTACCTAAAATTGCTGCTGCAATTTATAAAGAGCACCGCTGGTTACAATTACATGCAACAGCATTTGATCAGGTGATTTCTGATAATAGGTATGGTCTGTACAACAGTCAATTAAAAACCACTTTTGTTAGCCATCAGTTGATTGTTAAAGCGCCATTTAAATGGGCTGAAAAAATGATTCAACAACTACAGTACTATTTTATCAATAAATTTTCGGAGTGCTGGGTTCCTGACACGCAGGATTATCCGGGCTTTGCAGCGGATTTGTCTCACCCAGATCTTATGCCGAATATACCGGTAACTTATATTGGTCCACTAAGCCAGTTTAGTGTTTTACAAAAGGCATCTACCAGTGCACTACCAATAAAATATAAATACTGTTTTTTATTATCGGGTCCAGAGCCGCAACGAACAGTTCTGCAAAATATAATTGAATCAGGGGCAGCGCGTTTACATGAACCTTCGATCCTAATTGAAGGAAGGCCTTCCGATTTACCCAATCATTATCAAATAAAAGAAACACTCACCAAACTGCATTATGCGCGTGGTCAAGATTTGTTAGACATCATTATGCAGTCTGAATATATTGTGTGTCGAAGTGGATATTCTACGCTCATGGAACTATTGCCGCTGCACAAAAAAATGATATTGATACCTACACCGGGTCAAACAGAGCAGATATATTTGGCTGAATCTCTTGCAAGTCGTCAAATGGCTGTAATGATGGATCAGGCTACATTTGACCTTAACACACTTAATGATAAAGCAGACAAGCATTGCTTTATATTTGCCTCATGAATTCAAAAACAAAGGCGCACTTTGCTGTATTAATTGCCAACTTAATTTTTGGCGCAGGTTATGCGGTTATAAAAACAATTACGCCGGCTTATTTAGCACCCTATTCATTAAATGTGGTGCGAGTGGTAGTGAGTCTTGTATTATTTTGGTCTTTGTTATTATTCAAGCCATCAAAGGTATCTATCGATAAAAAAGATATTCCCTTATTTATACTTTGTGGCATTACAGGTGTAGCTATCAATCAAATTATGTTTGTAAAAGGATTGGCATTTACATCTGCCATCCATAGTTCTTTACTTTCTTTAGCCACACCCATATTTATTACCATCATTGCCATTTGGCTTATTGGTGAAAAGTTTAGTATCAATAAATTAATTGGCTTATTACTAGGTATTGGTGGCGCTACTTTACTCGTACTGGTTAAAGATGGTCAATCAAATAATGGCAGTAGTTTGCTCGGCGATTTGTTTATTCTGATCAATGCTATTTCTTATGCATTTTATATGGTGCTTGTAAAGCCACTCATGGAAAAATACAATGCACTCCATGTATTGCGCTGGGTATTTACATTTGGCAGCATTTTTATTTTACCAATTGCGCTACCTGATTTTATGGCTACCGATTGGTCTTTGTTTGGAACCCCACAGTGGTTAGCACTTGCGTTTGTGGTTCTCCTTGTAACTTTTTTATCGTATTTATTTACGGTGTATGGATTGCAGGAGCTGGGCCCATCTGTAACGGGCGCATACATTTACACACAACCCGTTTTTGCAACCATTATCGCAATGGTTTTTGCTGGCGAACATTTTACATTCATTAAAGCAGCAGCAGCTGTACTTATTTTTTCGGGTGTTTATTTAGTGAATAGAAAAAAAGCAATCTAACAGCGTTTCTTTATATTTGTAAGGATGGCTGTAAAACGGATACCTATAACAGAATTTGTTTCAATGATGGAAGAGTATCCAATATTGGATGTGCGAAGCCCATCAGAATATGCACATGCGCATATGAAAAACGCGCACTCTTTACCTTTGTTTACAGACGATGAACGAAAAGTTGTAGGTACTGCTTACAAGCAACAAGGAAAACAACCTGCCATTAAATTAGGGCTCAATTATTTTGGAGTCAAAATGGCTTCAATGGTTTCCGAAGTGGAGGCGCTGTTTGCGGCCAGCACCGATCCTAACAATAAAGTGGTATTAGTTCACTGTTGGCGTGGGGGCATGCGCAGTGCCGGCGTAGCATGGCTTTTAGACCTATACGGCTATACCGTGTATACACTCGCGGGGGGCTATAAAGCCTACCGAAACTGGGTATTAGCTCAATTTACCATGGAGTACCCCTTTAAAGTGATAGGTGGTTATACGGGATCTGGTAAAACAGAAACCTTGCATGCACTTCAAGCATTAAAAGAGCCCATTATTGATTTAGAGGGCATTGCACACCATAAGGGTTCTGCATTTGGAAATTTGGGTCAACCCGTACAGCCTTCCCAAGAACAGTTTGAAAATTTATTGGCACAGTCACTATTTAAAATTAGTCAAAGCCAATCTTACATTTGGATAGAAGATGAAAGTAGACGCATTGGACTTGTAAATATACCTCCTCAACTATTTGAGCAAATTAGAAAAAGCAAATTGTATTTTTTAGAAATTTCATTTTCAGAAAGGCTTCAATTTATTTTAAAGGGATATGGCAAATTTGAAAAAGATAAATTGATGAGCGCCATTCTTCGAATCAAAAAAAGATTGGGTGGATTAGAAACAAAAACCGCCATTAATTTTTTAATAGAAGACGATGTTGAAAATAGTTTTAAAATACTGCTTACCTACTACGATAAATTATATTTGAAGGGTGCATATAATAGAGAAAATGCTGAAGCGTTGATTCATACAATTGAAGTACCTACTGTTGACGCAGCTGCAAATGCAGCTACTTTAATAGCCAGAGCTGGGTTACAATAATCCTGCAATCCAATCTTTAATGGTAAGTATACTTAAGGTAGTCATAACCGCTACAACCAGCCACCCTGCTATATCTAGCCACAAAGGCTGCTTATAATTTCCTACTATTTTTTTGTGGCGTGCAGCTATTAAAATAACGGCTAATGCTATGGGTAAAATAAGACCATTGAGTGCACCAACCGTAACAAGTATTTTTACAGGATTTCCTAAAACTGCAAATAGTAGGGTGCTAATAATTATAAAAATACTAATCGCTATTTGCTGATGCCTATCCACCCAGCTACTAAAATTTCGTAAAAAAGAAATAGAAGTATAGGCGGCTCCAACAACGGATGTGATAGCAGCACACCAAAGTACAACCCCAAAAAAAGTATAGCCAATATTTCCAGCTGCAATTTTAAAAACACTAGCCGCTGGATTTGCAGGATCTAAAATGGCACCACCCGATACAACGCCTAATGCTGCTAAAAATAAAACGATGCGCATGATAGCGGTAATTAAAATACCTGAGACGGCACTTCTATTGGTATCCCCTAATGATGCTGTTCCGGAATAGCCAGCATCCAACAAGCGGTGACCACCCGCAAAACAAATATATCCTCCTACTGTTCCGCCAACGAGGGTC
>CANEWV010000275.1 GCA_947442905.1 Chitinophagaceae bacterium
ATTTCCACCATTGTTACAACAGCTATGATTAATGAAGTTGCTAAACAAAATGGAGTAGCATGTTACAATGTACTTACCGGATTTAAATGGATAGCTGAGCTTATAAAAGAAAAAGAAGCCAACGAAAATTATGTTATTGGTGGTGAAGAAAGTTTTGGACTCATGATTGGTAATGAAATCAGAGACAAAGACGCGATTAGTGCAGTTGCTTTACTATGTGAAATGGCTGCTTATGAAAAAGCAAAAGGAAGAAGCCTATTTGATAAAATGATAGAGCTGTACATGCAATACGGTTTTTATTATGAGCAGCTCATTAGTATTACCAAAAAAGGTATGAATGGGCAAAAAGAAATTGCAGCCATGATGGAGGGCTTCCGCACCAATACGCCAAAAGCTATTGATGGATCTGAAGTGGTAGAAATGTTGGATTACGAAATGCAAACCGGTAAAAATTTAATAAGTGGCGAAACTTGGAAGTTGCAATTGCCAAAAAGCAACGTGCTTCAATTTATCACCGCCGATGGAAGTAAAATTTCTGCAAGGCCATCTGGAACAGAGCCTAAAATAAAATTTTATTTTAGCGTGCATACGACTCTTGCCTCAAAAGAAGCCTACGACGATACTTTTGCAGGATTAGATCAAAAAATTCAACGAATTATTAAAGACATGTCTTTGGCATAGGGTTTATCATGCAGCAAAAATTAGAAGACAAACACGTACATAAGGGACTTCGCAAACAAATGGTGGATTTGCTTCGCGAAAAAGGCATCACCGACGAATCCGTATTAACGGCTATTAACGCAGTGCCTAGACATTATTTTTTAGATTCGGCATTTGTAACACACGCCTATGAAGACCGCGCTTTCCCAATTGGTGAAGGGCAAACGATTTCGCATCCACACACGGTGGCATATCAAACCCAGTTACTCCAAATTAATAAGTCAGATAAAGTGTTAGAGATTGGGACGGGGAGTGTGTATCAAGCAACTATTTTGGCAGAAATGGGCGCCCGGGTTTATACCATCGAGCGTCAAAAAAAATTATACGACTTGCACAAAGACTATGTCTTTAAAGCCAAGTATCCGACCATTAAATTTTTCTATGGTGATGGGTTTGAAGGACTCCCAACCTATGCGCCCTTTGATAAAATTATCATTACAGCAGCTGCTCCTTTTATTCCACCTAAACTAGTGGAACAATTAAAGCCAGGCGGCATTATGGTGTTGCCTGTAAATGAGGGAGATGGTGATCAGCAAAGAATGATCCGAATTAGTAAAGACAGTAACGGTGAAATTACCGAGGAGTCTTTTGATATCTTTTCTTTTGTTCCGATGTTAACGGGTAAGAACCGCTAACATCGGAAATCAAATATTTTTACTGCATCATATCCATTCCGCCACCACTCTGATCTGCTTTTGTGTTTTTGCGTTTGAAAAGCGCAGCATCAAATTTACCAAAACGGTAATTGAAATTCACCCTTAATACTTGTGGGTCTCTTCTACGCTCACTTGTTTGCGTAAAGAAGTTACTTTCTGAATATGACTTAAATAATTGTGTTCTTAAAAAATCATTCATGCTAAGCGTTAAAGAACCGCTCTTGCCATTTTTCCATGTCCATTCTTTTCTGATGGCTAAATCTAGGCCATAACGTGGCATATTAAAACCTTGCGCTGATGTTTGAGCACCGCCGCCAAACATGCCACCCCATCCGCCGCCGCCACCGCCGCGTCCACCGCCACCTCCAACGTTTGGAGAAAGGATGGTTTTAGCTTGGTAGTCACCGCTTAATTGAATTGAAAGTGATTTGTTTAATTTAAAACTACTATTCATTTTTGCAAACCAGCTAACCCTTGCGGCGTTACTAATGTTTTGACCAGGAATGGTTGCATTAATTTGAGAACTAAATAGATTGCCACTTAAAGTTAAATCCCACCATTTTGTTACGGGCACTTTGTTGCTTAATTCTAAACCGTAAATAATACTGTTATCGGCATTGATATAAGAGCTATAATATACCGGCATGGTATCTAGTGGGTTCAATTCGTTTTTGCCTGTGTATACATACCTTGTAATAAGGTCAGTGCTGTATTTGAAAAAAGCGGTTGCTAAAAAATTAGCGCCTTTTTTGTACGCATTGTTATAAGAAAACTCAAATGAGTTGGTAAATTCTGGTCTAATGCCTGGGTCACCAACGCTGATATTTTGAGGATCAGAAAAATCTGGATAAGGAATTAACTGCCAGAAGTTAGGTCTATTGATACGGCGTGCATAGTTAAACTGTAAATCTTCTTTTTCAGAAAGTTTGTACGTTAAAAATGCAGTAGGGATTAAGCTTAAAGGATACTGTACTTTAAAGCTTGCAGAGTCTTTTCCAGCAGCTGTCAAAAGTGTTCCTGTGTAATTTGAACTCTCTGCGCGAAGTCCTAATTGGTAGCTTATTTTTTTAACCCTAAATGTATAGGTTGCATATGCAGCATACACCTGATCATTGGATTTAAAACTATTACTGATTCTAGAAATCATATCATATTTTGCAGTAACAGGATTGTATCTAAATTGATTGGATACCGATTCGTTTAAACGAACAGTTCCACGTAAACCCATTTCAAGTTTGCTGTCATCGGTAATAGGATTCTCGTAATCCAATTGACCAGTGATATTGCTTGAATTTCCTGATCCAATGGTTTGCTGAAGTAATGGAAATCCTTTTAGGGTATTATTAGTGAAGTAGGTTTGTGTATTTACGTTTGAAGTGTTGTTGCTGTTTCTTTCGTTGTAATTCACATCTGCAGATAAGCTTTCGCCATTTTTTGCATAGTTGTGTTTGAAACTCATTTGTCCTCCAAAACTATTTGAGGTAGAAGCATTCCCACTCAAAATTTGATTGTAAGAAGTGTAAATACCTTTAATGCTAGAATCTGCTTTTTGGTTATTTTCAGAATCAAAATTTCCGGTGTTGTAATTACCAGCAAAAGATAAAGTGTTTCTATTGTCAATAAAATAATCGAAACCACCTCTCATAAAACTAAACCCACCATCGTTGATCGATTTTGCTGTATTGCTTATAGAGCTAGCAGTTGAAAAGAAGTTGTCTCTTATAGTTGAACTATTGCTAATGGATTTAAACTGGTTTAAGTTAGCCGATAAAAATGCATTGATCTTACCTTGTCTAATATTCAAATCAGCGCCTAAATTTACTTTAGCACGAGAATCAATACCCGTTCTTAAACCACCGTTATAGCCAACTTTTTTATTCTTTTTTAATACGATATTAATGATGCCACCATTACCGCCCGATGCATCAAATTTAGCAGATGGGTTGGTGATTAATTCTACACGATCAATGATGTCAGAAGGTATTTGATCAAGCGTTAGGGTAGTGGGTCTGCCATCTACAAAAATAGTAGGTGCCGCGTTTCTTAAGGTAACGTTACCATCAATGTCTACGTTTACAGAAGGAATGTTTTTCATGATTTCTGTTGCAGACTGTCCTGTGCTCACTAGGTTTTTATCGACGTTAAAAATTTTA
>CANEWV010000276.1 GCA_947442905.1 Chitinophagaceae bacterium
ACAATATTTACTTTGTCAAAGTCATGATGCACCAAAATATAATCTTTGGTAACAGACTTTAAAGAATCAATAACAGAAGTAAATGTTCTAGTTTGTTTAACAAGAATAGGCACTTCTTTTTTAGGTGTAACAAAATTAAATTTTCCTAAATCTTTATTTAAATTAACATAGCCATTAGAACCAATATCTTGAACCGAATTGTTGCCATTACCGTCTTCAATGAGTAATTGATATTCACGATTAGGTCTTACATTAAATGCATAATCACCCGTTGGTCCAGTTACCATGCTGTCAATTACAGTGCCTGCTTTGTATCCATCTATACCCTTAGAAATTAATTTAACAACCAATCCAGGCTTTTTTAAACTATCAATGGTTACTTCACCACTTATAGAAATGGTTACCATTTTATACGCATAAGAAAATATATCGTCACTTCCATATCTGTTAGAACTAAAATATCCTTTTTGCGCTTTGGCACTAAAACCTAAATCATCTTTTTCGCTATTTACGGGTTTACCTAAATTTTCGACACCCGTAGATTTGAATTTATAAATATCCAATCCACCTAGGCCTTCGTGACCATTGGAACTAAAATACAAGTTGCCTTCATAAAAAGTAGGAAAAAGCTCATTAGCTGCGGTGTTGATAACCGCACCCGCATTAACAGTAGCATCCCAGCTCCCATCTTCACGTTTGTTTACATAATAGATATCTGTACCGCCAATACCGCCGGGCTGATCACTTACAAAAAACAAGCGCTCGCCACCGGGTGTAATAGCTGGATGAAAATATGAGTGAGCCGGATTGTTAAAATATAATTTAACAGGTGCTGCCCAACCATTTGCCACACGCTTTGTACTCCAAATTTCTAACTGCTTAATCCCTTTGGCATTTGCTTGATTACGCGTAAAAAAAGCCTGTGTTCCATCTGCAGTGAAAGATATAGACCCAAAATTATAATTGCCCGCAAAACCAGGTGCAAATAATGGAGATTCCACTTTAGGCGCACCACTTAACTTTTGTAGATCAAATTGATTTTGTAATGACCGGTTGTCATTTACTGAAGAAGGTGTTTTATCCGCTATGCCTTTGGTAATCTTTTTTTCTTTCCAATTAGCATAAATGATACTATCTGTTTCGATACCATTTGTGCTTAGCTGATAATATAATTTTGTAAATGGAAGGCCATCCCAACCAAACTCATTGGAATTGGTTACTTTTTTGGCTCTATTGGATTCAAATACAAAACCACTATCTAATAAAGCCGCGCCAAACTCATTATACGGCGTATTGATACTTAAATACTTAACCTGATAATCTAATGAATCCTTATCAAATTTAGATCGGGTTAAAAACCCTTGCAACCTGCGTTCATACATACTATACAATGCCGTTGACTTATCAGATTGCAAAGAAATTAATTTTTGATACGATTGAATGGCTTGATCGTAATGACCAACAGTTGCATAGAGTTCTGCTAATTCGTTTGACTGAATTGCTTGAAGAGAATCTAATTTTTGATAAAAATAAATGGCACTATCAAATCTATTTTGCATCTTATAACACTGACCTAACATTGACAAACTAGCACTGTCAGCTTTCCCTTCTTTAATGTATTTTTTTAAAAATGGAATGGCATACGCATACCTGAGCTGACCCATTTCGGTTTTAGCTAAAGCAAGTAAAGACGTTTTTGGCTTTGCCACTTGAGCCGATCCATAAAAATGGCTAGCTAAAAAAACAAAAGTGAGTAATGTATATAATTTAAATCTGGTCATGTTACTTAGTTTCTAAAATCTTAAAAATACCTGGTTGATTTAATATTGGTTTTATCCTTACTAAACTCGTATCTGAGCATGATTTCATGCGTACCTATCGTATATAGTTTTAAATCAGAAACAGGTATATCATAGGCATACCCGATTCTGAAATTTCTATTTGCTTGCAGTTCAATCATACCTAATACCGCATCTTTTGTACGGTATGAAACACCAAATCCTATAATATCTTTAAGCCAGAAATTGGCATTAAAATCATATTGAATAGGCGCACCAGAAACTACTTTAACCATTGCGGATGGCTTAAACTTAACCTGCTCGTTAATCTCATACACGTAGCCAGCTGTTGCAAAAAAATGCATGTCATTTACATTTCGAATACCAGATTTTATCATATCAAAAGTAGCCAACCTAGTGCGCATTAAATTTGGCATCGAAGCTCCAATATAGAATTTATCGGTATTGTAAAAAAGCCCAAGACCCACACTAGGCAACCATTTGCTATAATTTTGCGTAAATGCAGGATCTCCAGGCGTGAATCTATTTTCTACTTTTGTAAGCTCTGCTCTGTAATTCATGGCACCAAATTGCAAGCCGCCAGATAAAATTCCATTTTCTGAAATTCTTACCCTAGCACTCCACATAGCATTTACACCTTGCGCTTTTTCTACCCCTAACCTATCATCATACATCTGAATACCCAGCCCTACTTTTTTATCATTAAATGACTGATCCATTGTAATAGATGTGGTTTGAGGCGCACCAGCAATACCTACCCACTGTTTTCTATGAAACAAATTCATACTTAACACTTCTCTACTGCCAGCATATGCAGGATTGATAGAAAGCATGTTATACATGTAATGCGAATACATAGGCTCTGTTTGAGCAAATACATCTTGCTTCAGCATGACCCCTGCTATCAATAAAGAAAAATAATATGTCCTTTTTAAAAATTTCATATGTCTCAAATTATCTAATTAAGGTTACTGGTCCAGCAAATTTCTTGACTTCGCCACTAGGCAATATTGCCATCACAGAATAGTAGTAAGTACCTGCAGGTAAATCTTGACCTAACATATTACCTATGCCTCTACCATCCCATTCATTTTGATAATTATTGTTCTGATAAACAACATTACCCCACCTATTAAAGATTTGTAATTTAATGGTTGTTCCACCTGGTTTTAAAATGATAAACTTATCATCAATACCATCTCTGTTTGGAGAGAAACCACCGGCAATAACTAAATCAATTCTTGGTATAGCTACTTTATTGGCAAGGCCAGTACCGCTAACCCTTCCTCCAGATAATACAGTATCTATAGATTGTCTAAACACATTACCCCACTTGGTTGTGGCTGTTACGTCTGCAATATTATTTACATCACCTACATAACCATTTGGATTAACAGTTACACTAATTGTTACAGAGTCTTTTCCATAGCCAACTAATGTACTTGCACTTGCTACTAAATCAATATTAGATCTGCCATCAAAATTAGCTGATTTAACAAGTGTGCCACTTGCCGTGTAACCTGTTACCACAAAACTCATAGGAGAAGTAAATACTTTACTTAAATCATCTTTGAGTGTGATATTGGTAATGGTTTCTGGCCTTGTGTTTCTTACGATCACAGTGTAAACATATTTGAATGTTCCGTCAGCTTGTAAAATTGGTTTGGTTGCATGTTTTGTAACAAGCATTACTTCGCCATTTGGAATTTTATCATTGTTACAATCTG
>CANEWV010000277.1 GCA_947442905.1 Chitinophagaceae bacterium
ATATATAATATAATTATTTAATAAGTATAGCGATTTAACAAAGACTTTTCATTATTCCCGTTAAATTGCTCCGCTTATAAGAACCAAAATTGACGAAATCTGCTGTGGTGAAAGATCAGCCAGCGATATAACAAATAGAAAAAGATGCAGAAAGTGTACAAATTATTAATGTTGGCAATCGTTTTATCGCTTGCAAGTACTGCCTCAAGTGCGCAAGAAAAAAAGGATACGGTTATTACCAATGTTGATGCGGATCTTATCAATATTTACAATCAAAAAACACCCAAGAAATATAAAATCAGTGCTATTAAAGTTACCGGTAATAGCTTTTTTGATGAAAACCTTTTGATCTCTATTGCCAATGTGAATGTTGGAGACGAAATTGTAATTCCAGGTGGCGATTTATTTTCTAAGGCTATTACAAAATTATGGGCGCAAAACTATTTCTCTGACGTAGAAATTTTTATTACCAAACTCGAAGATAAAAATATTGAAATTGAAATTGCGGTAACTGAACGTGCGCGTTTGTCTAACTTTTTATTTAAAGGAGTTAGTAAAAGTGACGGAGAAGATTTAACCGGTAAAACTGGTCTTGTTCGAAACCGTGTAATCACCGAAAACATGAAAATTTCTGCGGTAGAAGCTATTAAAAAGTTTTATGCCGAAAAAGGTTTTCAAAGCGCACAGGTAAAAATTGTTGAAAAGGGCGATACCACCTACGAAAACACATTGGTACTTGATTTTGTAATTGATAAAGGACCTAAAGTACGTATCAACAATATCAATTTTGGTGGTAATACCGTTGAATCAGGACTCTTAAAAAAGAAATTAAAAGAAATCCACGAAAAATCTAGACTTACTTTATTCCCTGTATTTGATGAGCCTAAAATTGTGAAAATACAGCGTTATAGTTTTGAGCAATACATGAAAGAAAAAGGGTTTTTGACATTTACAAAAACCAAAAAAGTACTTGATCCTTACGCACGTATTAAATTTTCTGGCGCCAAGTTTGACACTAAAAAATACGAAGAAGACAAAGACAATATTTTAGATTATTACAACTCACTTGGTTATAGAGATGCAACCATTGTAAACGACACCGTTTATTACAATGGAAATGGACATATCAATATCGACATTAAAGTAAGTGAAGGTCGCCGTTATTATTTTGGTAACATCACTTGGAGAGGAAATACAAAATATTCAGATTCTATTTTAACTGCCATTTTAGGTATTCGTAAAGGTGACATTTACAACTTAGAAACCCTGAATAAAAAATTAGGTAAATCTGCAGCTGCAGAAGGTGGCGATATCAGTGGTATTTATCAAGATGATGGTTATTTGTTTTTTAATACCGATCCAGTTGAAACAGCGGTATACAATGATACCATCGATTACGAAATCAGAATCATTGAGGGTCCACAAGCGACCATTAAAAATATTAGAATCTTTGGTAACGACCGTACCAAAGAACACGTAATTAGAAGAGAGCTAAGAACCATTCCGGGTGAAAAGTTTAGTAGAACCGATTTAATGCGTTCACAACGTGAAATTGCGCAGCTCAATTATTTCAACCAAGAAAAAATTGGCATCGATCCAAGACCTAATCCAGATGATGGAACCGTAGATATCAACTACACCGTCGAAGAAAAATCGAGCGATCAGTTAGAATTGAGCGCCGGTTGGGGTGGATTTATTGGACTTACCGGTACCCTTGGTATTTCTTTCAATAACTTTTCGGTAAGAAATATTTGGAAGAAGCAAGCATGGGATCCACTTCCAATGGGAGAAGGTCAAAAATTAAGTTTGCGTGTTCAAAGTAATGGTAAGGCGTTCCGTTCTTATAACTTCTCTTTCACCGAACCTTGGTTTGGTGGTAAAAAAAGAAATGCGTTAACGGTGAGCGTATTCAATACCAAATTTGGACAAACATTTGATCCTATCACGGGTATGTTTGATCCAAATGCCGCAGACTCAAAATACATTTCTACAACGGGTGCAACCGTTAGTTTGGCAAAACAATTAAAATGGCCCGACGACTTTTTCTCACTTTCTATTGGGTTAAACTATACGCGTTACAAGCTTAGTGATTATGCCATTGATCCAAGAAATTTACCTGGATTTGACAATGGTGTTGTAAACAACGTAAACCTAAAAATTGCATTACAACGTTCATCTATCGATCAGCCGTTGTATCCAAAAAGTGGTTCTACATTTTTATTTAGTGTGCAAGCCACACCACCGTATTCTTTATTCAATAAAAATATCCAAACTAGCGCCAACCCTTACAAGTGGATTGAATACCACAAGTGGCGTATGAATGGCGAGTGGTTTGTACCGCTAGGTAGGCCACACGGCGAAGACCGTAACAAACAGTTTGTTATTAGAGCTGCTGCCAAATTTGGTTTCTTGGGTAGATTCAATAAAGATTTAGGCATGTCACCTTTCGAAAGATTCCAGGTAGGTGACGCTGGTTTAAGCAATCAGTTTGCACTTTTAGGATTTGACATCATTGCACATAGAGGTTATCCAGTGTACGAAAATTCAAATCCAAAAATCAATCCAGATCAGCAAAGAGCGAGCCAGTACTTTACCATATTTAATAAATACAGTGTAGAACTTAGATATCCGCTTAGCTTAAATCCAAGTAGTACTATTTATGCGCTTGGTTTTTATGAAGCAGCAAACGGATGGTATAACATTAAAGATTACAATCCATTTAGACTTCGTAGATCTGTTGGTTTAGGTATGCGTTTCTTCTTACCTATGTTTGGTCTTTTAGGATTTGATTATGGTGTGGGACTTGACAGGTTTACACCAAATGGATCGATGAAGGATGCGGCAAGATTTACCTTTATGTTAGGTTTTGAACCAGAATAATATTTAAATTAGAAGCATGAAAAAGTTATTATTTGTGGCTTTGATGGTATTAGGTACTACCATGAGCGTGAAAGCGCAACAACGTTATGCCGTTATTGATACCAAGTATATACTAGAGCGCATTCCAGCGTATAAAGAAGCTGATGCCAAGCTAAAACTGACTGGCGAGCAGTGGCAGAAGGAAATTGATGATTTACAAGTACAGCTCGACAAAATGTATAAAAACTATGAGTCTGAGCAGTTTATGCTAACAGAAGCCCTTAAAAAGAAGCGTGAAGACGAGCTTTTTGAAAAAGAAAAGCAGGTACGTGATCTTCAAAAAAAGCGTTTTGGCTATGAAGGCGATCTTTTTAAAGAGCGTCAGCGCCTCATTAAGCCGGTTCAGGATAAAGTATACGATGCCATTCAAAAAATAGCAACCAGCCGTTCTTATGACTTCGTTCTGGATAAAAGTGAAGGAATAACCATTATATTTGCCGACCCGAAACTTGATAAAAGCGATGATGTGCTTAAAGAGTTAGGGATTAAATAAGAAGTCAAAATAAATACATAAAAAGTTTAAATAAACAGTTCTAACAAAAATTCAAACACTCTCTACAATGAAGAAATTATTATTTGTTTGTGTGGTTTTAGCAGCC
>CANEWV010000278.1 GCA_947442905.1 Chitinophagaceae bacterium
AAGGTAGAAAGCCACATACCCATAAGTGGAGAAAGCTGTGCCGATTTTACAAACTTTTCTCCAAACGTATTAAAGAGGTGAAATATCACAAAAAAGATAATGGCAAATACAAGGGGTGTGCCAAGTCCGCCTTTTCTAATAATGGAACCCAGCGGTGCGCCAATTAAAAATAGCACAAGGCAGGCTGCCGATAAAGTAAACTTCCGGTGCCACTCAATTTGATGCAGTTGCATCGAAGTTTCACGCTCTCTGTAATCGGCGGCCAGGTAGTTTACATTGTTTTTAATGCCTGTTACTTGATTGGAAGCGCTTTCGATACATTCGTTTTGTATAGAATCAGGAATAGCTTCATCAAAGTTTTTGTAATTTTTTTTGATGCCCGCTTTAGCAGCAGCAGACATTGTCCAACCGGTGTCGGTGGTATAGCGCGCAAAACGTATATACGGGTTTACTTCTTTTCTAGTTCTTGCGGTATACATGCTATCTACGTTGCCAATAGAATCGATAGCGGTATTGAGTTGTCGTACGCTTAACATTTTTGGATCGTAGAAACTACTGTCTCCACTTTTTTTAAGCTGAAAACTTTTTAAGTCAAATATTTTTTTATACTGCTTAAAACCCATTCGGATAAATTCTGTTTTGGGTGTGCCTCTAACGCCTCTCTCTTCGTAACGCCATCCATTTTTTAATATAAATTCTAAATATTTTTTATCCTTGGTAACACGCATGATGCCGCTTTCGGCAAAGAGTACATTGTCTTGTAGGCTGTAATTTTTTTCAAATAATACAATGTCATGAATGACGCTATCGTTTTTTTCTTTTCTGCCTAATTTAATAACGTAGCCGTCGAGCTTATCATAAAACACGCCTTCTTTGATGTCGATGGCTGGCTTTGCAACAATGATATCAAATTTGAGGGTGGCTAATTTAAGTTGCGTTACAGGGATAATATTATTGGCAAATAAAAATGCAAGGCCACTTAAAAAAATAGTAATCACTACCAGTGGGCGCATAAAGCGAACAAGTGGAATACCAGCTGCTTTGATGGCAACTAGTTCGAAAGACTCGCCTAAATTTCCAAATGTCATGATGGAAGAAAAAAGAAGCGCAAGTGGAAGCGCTACTGGCACCCATGATAAAGTAACCAGGCCTATTAAATATAAAAGGGTAGGAAGGTCTAATCCTTTACCCACTAGATCATCGATGTACAACCAAAAAAACTGCATGGTGAGTACAAACAACGAAATTAGAAATGCACCAATAAACGGTCCAATAAATGAACGGATAATGAGTATGTCTAATTTTTTAATCAAAGCGCTGCAGGGTTCTTTTAAAGAAGATAACTTTTGATAGGAAGCAGGCGCACAAAAAATGAAAACCTAGGCACCTAGTCTGTGAAACAGTTCTTTCACTTGGTATTCCCAAAGTTGACTTTGATCTTTGATTTCATTTTTTTCAGCGAAATCTTTGATAATCAAAACCGTTTGATTTGAAATTTCTGTTTTTTCAATTTTGAATTCGAAGTATTCGTTTTTTTCGGAATGAAGCCACTGGTACTTTATAAATTTATCTTGCTCCTTTTCAATGACTTGTGCTTTGTCCGGAACACCGCCACCCCAAGAAAAACTAAATTCTCCGTCCCATTCGTCCACTTTGTCGGCGAACCACTCTTGTAAACCGGCCGGCGTTGATAAAAACTCAAATAAAATACCTGGAGAGCATCTCACTGGAAATTCTATTGTAAATAATTGCTTCTTACTCATTTCTTTCTCTATTTTACTACCCTTGTAGTCACGCAATAATATTAAATAATCTAACCCCGCCAAATGTTTTTTTATACCACTCGTGTATATCTGCGGGAAATACTGGGTAGCATTCCTGTGTAATTATATATTATATTGATAATCAATTAATTATAATAATATCTACCCGCTCCAATTTTTGCAAATACTTGTCAAAAAATGGTTAAAATTAGTTTCAGTTCAACTTATATTTGCAGCCCGAGCTATTATTGGCTTGGTATATCAGCGAAAATCAAACAGTTATGTTTCAAGGTTTATCGGAAAAATTAGAAAGTGCCTTTAAGAATTTAAAGGGCGAAGCGCGCATCAATGACCTCAATATTGCCAATACCATCAAGGATATTAGACGTGCACTTATTGACGCCGACGTTAACTTTAAAATAGCCAAAGAATTTACCGAAAAAGTTAGGGACAAAGCCGTTGGTCAAAAAGTAATCAACGCGGTAAGTCCTGGACAATTGATGGTAAAAATTGTGCAAGATGAATTAACAGAATTAATGGGTGGTGAAGCTGTTAATTTTAATGCTGTTGGAAATCCAGCCGTTATTTTAATTGCAGGTTTACAAGGTTCTGGTAAAACAACTTTTACAGGAAAACTTGCCAATCATTTAAAAAATAAATTAGGCAAACAACCACTACTTGTTGCAGCGGATGTGTACCGTCCTGCAGCTATTGATCAGTTAGGTGTACTTGCTGGTCAAGTAGGTGTAGAAGTATATTCGGAAGTAGGCAATACAGATCCTGTAGCGATTGCAAAAGCAGCCATTGCGCATGCAAAAGCAAACAATAAAAATGTAGTGGTGATTGACACCGCGGGCCGCCTTGCAGTTGACGAAGCCATGATGCTAGAAGTCGCTGCTATCAAGGCCGCCGTGAATCCTACAGAAATTTTATTTGTGGTAGATTCCATGACCGGACAAGACGCCGTTAACACTGCAAAAGCATTTAACGATCGACTCGATTTTACAGGTGTTGTACTTACAAAATTAGATGGTGATACAAGAGGTGGTGCGGCACTAACTATTAAATATACCGTTAACAAACCCATCAAGTTTGTAAGTAGCGGCGAGAAATTAGATACACTCGATATCTTTTATCCTGACCGTATGGCGCAGCGTATTTTAGGTATGGGTGATATCACTTCACTTGTAGAAAAAGCGCAAGCACAATTTGATGAAGTAGAAGCAAAAAAATTAGAAAAGAAAATCAAAAAAAATCAGTTTGATTTTCAGGATTTTCTAACGCAGCTACAGCAAATTAAAAAAATGGGCAACATCAAAGATTTGATGGGGATGATACCAGGTGTTGGTAAAGCCATTAAAGATGTAGATATTAACGATAACGCATTTGTGGGTATTGAGGCCATGATTAATTCCATGACGCCGTTTGAACGCGCCAATCCAGATTCACTTACCCCAAGCAGAAAGCAGCGTATTGCAAAAGGTGCGGGTAAGGATTTGGCCGAGGTAAACGCCTTTATGAAGCAGTTTGATCAGATGAAACAAATGATGAAAATGATGAATAACATGCCAATGGGAGGCAGATTGCCTGGTATGAAAAGGTAGTTTTTGACGTTTTTTAGGTCATTTTTTGGTTTTTTAGCTCTAAAATCAGTGAAAATGCCTATATTTGCAACCCTTAACAATATTTCTTAACGCCTATAAATTTCTATTTAACATGGCAGTAAAAATGAGACTACAAAGACACGGT
>CANEWV010000279.1 GCA_947442905.1 Chitinophagaceae bacterium
CTAAAGAAATTATAGCGGCTTTTGCCTATTTGAAAAAAGCAGCAGCACTTACAAACTTTGACGCGGGTGTTTTACCAGCAGACAAATGCGAACTCATTGGCCAGGTTTGTGACGAAATTTTAGCAGGTACCCATAACGATCAATTTCCATTAGTGGTATGGCAAACTGGAAGCGGCACGCAATCTAACATGAACGTAAACGAGGTAGTAGCATACCGTGGACACGTTATAAAAGGCGGCAGCTTAACAGACAAAGAAAAGTTTTTACACCCTAACGACGACGTTAACAAGTCTCAGTCTTCTAACGATACTTTTCCAACTGCAATGCATATTGCAGCCTACAAAATATTACTAGAAACGACTATTCCAGGCATTAAAAAACTAAGAGACACCCTTGCACAAAAAAGCAAAGACTTTATGCATGTGGTAAAAATTGGTCGTACGCATTTTATGGATGCTACACCTTTAACACTCGGTCAAGAAATTAGCGGATACGTTTCTCAACTAGACCATGGCCTTAAAGCCATCAACAATACACTTGCGCACTTATCGGAACTAGCGCTAGGTGGTACCGCAGTAGGTACTGGCATTAACACACCAAAAGGTTACTCAGAAAATGTAGCCAAGCATATTGCTAATTTAACAGGACTTCCATTTATTACTGCCGAAAATAAATTTGAAGCACTTGCTGCACACGACGCAATTGTAGAAGCGCATGGTGCTTTAAAAACAGTGGCAGTAAGCCTTATGAAAATTGCCAACGACATTAGAATGTTAAGTTCTGGTCCAAGAAGTGGTATTGGCGAAATATTTATTCCTGACAATGAACCAGGATCTTCTATCATGCCAGGTAAAGTAAATCCTACACAGTGTGAAGCTTTATCCATGATTGCGGTGCAGGTAATGGGTAATGATGTGGCAATTAATATGGGTGGTGCTAACGGACATTTTGAACTGAATGTATTTAAGCCCGTAATGATTTATAATTTCTTACACTCAGCGCGTTTAATTGGCGATGGTTGTGTAAGCTTTAATGATAAATGCGCTGTAGGTATAGAGCCTATTGAAGCCAACATTAAAAAGCACGTAGACAATTCTTTAATGCTTGTTACTGCACTCAATACAAAAATTGGCTACTACAAAGCAGCTGAAATTGCACAAAAAGCACATAAAGAAGGTACTACCTTAAAAGAAATGGCGGTTAAATTAGGTTATTTAACGCCCGAAGAATTTGATGCATGGGTTATCCCTGCAGATATGGTAGGGTTTTAATAAATATTAGAACACTTTTTTACCTCCACTAAATGTAGCAACTACTTTAGTATCCAATATTTTATTTACTGGCACTTGCATTAGGTCTTGTGCCAGTATTATAAAATCTGCTTTTTTTCCAACTTCTAAACTCCCTACTTCCTTTTCTAAAAAGCTAGCTTTAGCGGCCCAAATAGTCATACCTCTAATGGTTTGTTCCCGCGATAATGCGTTTTCTGATTGGAAGCCGCCCTCCGGAAACCCTTTGGCATCAACCCTTCCCACAGAAGCTAAAAATGTTTTAAAAGGAGAAATATCTTCTACCGGAAAATCGGTTCCAAGTGGTATCCATCCGTTTTGATCCATGAGTTGCTTGTAAGCATACGCACCTTTCATACGCTCGTTACCGAGTCTTTCTGCAGCCCAGTACATATCAGATGTAGCATGCGTTGGTTGCACCGATGGCACCACTGCAGCAGCGCCAAACAAATTAAAATCGGCAGGGTTTACTACTTGCGCGTGTTCTATTCTCCAACGTCGATCGTTACCTTTTTGTAAATATTTATTGTAGATATTTAAAATTTGACGGTTGGCACTATCCCCAATTGCGTGCGTACACATTTGAAATTTTGAGGCAGCAAGTACCGACGCTAATGAATCGTAATGTGAAATATTAGCAAGTAAAAATCCAGTCCAATCTTTGCGGTCTTCATAACTATGTAACAAGCAAGCACCTCTGCTACCAAGGGCTCCATCGGCGTATACTTTAAACCCATTCACAAATAATTTGTCGGTTTTATAAGGTCCTCTTTTTAAATAGGCAGTAAGATTTTCAGGATTATCGCTCAGCATTGCAAAAAGGCGCATACTAATTTTTCCTTCTTGTTGAAGCGTATCAATAATATTGATATCACTCATATTGAGGCCACAATCGGTAATGGTGGTAAGCCCCTGCGCAAAACAATTTTGCTGCGCCGCTTGCAACCACTGCGTATATGTTTGTTTGGTTACCGCAGGAATAGAACCGTATACAAGGTCTGTTGCATTGTCAATTAATACACCCGTTAAAACATTATTTTTTGTTTCAACCTCACCACCTACAATGGTTTGACCCGGTTTAACACCAGCCACATCAAATGCTTTTTGGTTAGCAATGGCCGCATGTCCATCTATACGTTGTAACACAACGGGTGTATTTGGAAACAAAGAATTTAACAGTGCATTGGTTGGATATTTTTTACCAGGCCATTTGTTTTGATCCCATCCACGACCCTCAATCCAAGCAAGTTCTGGATGCGCTGCAGCAAAAACTTTTACGCGCTCTACGGCTTCTTCCCAACTAGTGGTGCCAAATAAATCTACCTGAAAAAGTGATTTTCCATAACCAACAAAATGAGCGTGCGCATCTATAAATCCAGGATATACAGCTTGTCCTTTTGCATCAATTTTTTCGGTTGCAGTATAGGCTGCTAAGATTTCTGCATCGGTACCTGTTGCCACAATCAGGCCGTCTTTAATAGCCATTGCCTGTGCAGTAGAAAAACTACTATCTACTGTGTAGATAACGCCGTTAACAACAATCGTATCTACTTTTTTAGGACCGCCACAGCTTGTTAAAAATAGGGCAATAGCAGCGGCAGCAAACAATGTACGTATGCGCATAGGATAAATTTATAAAAGGTAAGATAGTTTTTATTTTAGTAATTCGCAAGGCTTTAAACCGGTGTGCTTTTTAAAAGCTGCCGAAAAATGCGATATAGAAGAGTAACCGAGTAGTGCAGAAATATCTGTAACACTTAGGCCTTTTTCGTAGAGCAAATACTTAGCATGCTCCATGCGTTGTTGTTGGTAAAAATCAAAAATGGTGGTGCCAAAAATTTCTTTAAATCCTTTTTTAAGGTAGCACTCATTCATGGCTACTTTACGGCTTAATTCTTTAATGGTAATTGGGTCGCCAATGTGTTTAAGAAGTATTTCACGGGCTTCATAAATACGTTCTCTGCCTGATGGATCCGCCAAAAATTTACACGTAAACCCTTCTTCTTTTTCATCAACTAAACATGCCAAACTATACAGTAAAATCTCATGTACTTTGGCGTTGATAAAAATATTTTCGAGGGCACCGGTATAACTATGGTTTAATAAAGTATCAAGTACACTCCGCTTTCTACTACAAAGTGGAAACACTTTTGTAAATGCATTGGGATGCTTAAATGCAAGCACATCGTCTTTGTAATTACTCA
>CANEWV010000280.1 GCA_947442905.1 Chitinophagaceae bacterium
TCCCTAGTGTAAGTATTCTCTCCCGGTTACATGATGCAAATAGGGTGCTCAATTTAAATTATTTAAAAAATAACTACACAAAATATGGCGATTTGGCAAATTATCCATTAGTTAATAATACTTATCTTAATGATTTCGAATTCAAACACACGCCATTATCGCAAATGATTGAATTTATTGTGTTTAAGAAAAAACAATTAAGCCTCTTATACCCTAATGCAAAAATTGTAGTCACAGCTCCACCTTTTTATAGTAAAACACCAAATTATCAGAATAACTATATTTTAAAACTATCACAGGAATTAGAGAAAAGGGATATTTATTTTATTGCAGAGCAAGCAAATAGTAATAAACAAATTTGGCATGACAATGCACATTTAAATAAAGTTGGTCGAAAAATCAGATCTAAAGAATTATATAATATGTTAGATACTAAATTTAATCACAATCTATTTAATTAATCTCCTCACGATACTTGGAGAATAATTACAACTATTCCTAGTCTTATATCCATTCAAATTTAACTCCTTAGCAATTTCGGTATAGTTGATGTACCCATTTTTCATTTGAAAATGCTCAATAAACATCCTAGCCATTTTCCAGTTTTCATTATCAACCCTTTTCTTAATAATCGACTCTGTTCCCTTAATACGAGCTTCATTAGTTAAATTTTGTGGAGAACCTAATTTAACTCCTCTAGCCTTTAAAGCTGCCAGTCCATTTTTTGTTCTACTGGAGATAAGTTCTCTTTCCCATTGTGCTACTGAACCAAATATTCCAAGTGTAAGTGTATTAAGTTCAGGAAGTTCAATACAACGAAGTTTAACACCCTTATTTCTCAAAGTGAATAAGAACTCCACCTCTCTACTTAACCTGTCTAATTTGGTAAATAAAAGGGTGTATCCGTGTTTTATACAAAGGTTGGTAGCGTAATCTAATTTTACTCTGTTGTTATTTTTACCGCTCTCTTGCTCAATAACAATTTCAATTAAATTATCTCCTGTAGATTGAATAAATTGATTAATTCTTAACTGTTGCTCTTCTAATCCTAACACCTGTCTTCCTGTGCTTGTTCGGACATAAGCGATATAATTTTCCATATAATTTGTTTCTAGCTAAGATAAATGAACCAGAATATCAAAACATAAACGACCGTTTAAGATTTGATAAATTAACAAACGCAAGCATTATAATTAATGCAAAAACACCATAAAGCAATTAGGTCTTTTTTAAACGCCTAACATTTAATTACTACTTTATTAATTCAAAGCTGTCTTTTAAACGAATGTCAGCCGACGAAGCGCCAATCATAATATCAAAATCGCCTGGTTCTGAGTCCCAAACTAATTTTGCATTGTAAAAGGAAAGCTTCTCATTATTAATCAAAAATTTTATTTTTTTGCTTTCGCCCACATTCAAGAAAACCTTTTTAAAGTCCTTAAGCGACTTAACAGGCAATACTAAGGAACCTACATTATCACGTAAATACAATTGTACAATCTCTTCCCCAGCATACTTCCCTGTATTAGTAATTGTTACACTTACTTCTAAGGTTTCCTTTTTAGAAAACTTATGCTTACTTAGTTTTAAGTCGCTATACTCAAAGCTTGTATAACTTAATCCAAAACCAAAAGGGAATTTAGGATGAATACTTAAGTCAATATAAGAAGAATTGTAAATATGGTTACTGTCAGAAACTGCAGGGCGGCCTGTATTAAAGTGGTTATAATAAATAGGAATTTGTCCAACACTTACAGGAAAAGTCATTGGCAATTTAGCGGCAGGATTATAGTCGCCAAATAAAACATCGGCAATTGCATTGCCTGCTTCACTGCCTAACCACCAAGTATATAAAATTGCAGGTGCATTCTCGGCAGTATAATTAAAGACTAACGGACGTCCTGCGTTCACTAAAACCACAACAGGTTTGCCAGTTGCCAAAAGCGCTTTTAACAAGTCCTCTTGCACACCTGGTATAGCAATATTTGCTTTACTTTTTGCTTCACCACTCATGTCTCTACGTTCGCCAATACTAAGTATTACCACATCAGCTTGCAATGCAATATTAATAGCTTCTGCAAAACCAGCTTTGCTATCGCCTTCAATTTCACAACCCTGCGCAAATAACAAATTAGTAGTCGCTCCTACTTTATTTTGTAACCCTTCCCATTGGGAAACTATAAAATTAGAATCTACACCCGGTATTTCAATATCCCAAAATCCTTTGTTTTGCTTTAATGTTTTTACTAAGGGACCAATAAAAGCAATTGTTTTTAACTGTTTGGATAAAGGCAATAAATTATTTTCATTTTTTAAAAGCACAATGCTCTTTGCTGCCATTGAACGCGCAGCAGCTGTATGACTTGCGTTATTCAAAGCCAATTTTTCTCTTTCTACATTTGAAAACTTATAAGGGTTATCAAATAAACCCAATTCAAATTTCTTTAATAAAATCCTGCGCACCGCGTCGTCAATTAATTCGACGGGCACTTTTTTATCCTTCACTAATTGTTCCAAGTTATTTTTATAACTTCTACTTTCCATATCCATATCACTGCCGGCAGTAATTGCACTTAATGCAGCTTCATAATCGTTCTTTGCAAAACCATGATTCACTAATTCATTAATCGAACCCCAGTCACTCACTACAAAACCTTTAAAACCCCACTTGCCTTTTAAAATTGTTCTTTGCAAATAACTATTCCCTGTGGCAGGTACGCCATTAATATCGTTGAAGGAATTCATGAAACTAGCCGCGCCTGCATCCAAGGCAGCTTTAAACGGTGGCAAATAAATTTCCCATAATTGGCGATCACTCATGTCCACCGAATTGTAATCACGTGCACCCACCGCCGCGCCATAAGCAGCAAAATGTTTCACACAAGCCATAACAGCATTGGTATCTCCAAAATGTGCCCCCTGAAAACCTTTCACCCTAGCTGCAGCAATTAAGGAACCTAAATAAGTGTCTTCGCCAGCACCTTCCATCACACGGCCCCAACGTGGGTCACGAGCAATGTCAACCATTGGCGCAAAAGTCCAATGAATACCACTTGCACTAGCTTCTTTAGCAGCAACACGTGCAGCCAATTGAATCGCATCTAAATCCCAACTAGCCGCTTCGGCTAAGGGAATAGGGAAAGTAGTTTTATACCCATGTATTACATCCTGACCAAATAATAAAGGAATTTTTAAACGCGATTCCATCGCTATGTTTTGCCAACTTCTAGTGCGCTCGCTACCTAACACATTTAATAAGGAGCCCACTTGGCCTGCCTTAATTTGACCAATTTTATTATTATCAACGGTCACCGGACCTGTTGCTAAATTGTTGTCGTTGTATTGGTTTAACTGCCCTACTTTTTCTTCAAACGTCATTAACTTCAAAACAGAATCAACTTTCTGACTATTGGTTTTTTTTTGAGCATTAATAGAAATAGAAAATACAAACGTCAAAAAAAATAA
>CANEWV010000281.1 GCA_947442905.1 Chitinophagaceae bacterium
GATATCATAGTTTATTAATTGGTGAGCGTACAGCAGAACAAATTAAAATCAATGTGGGTGCTGCTTTAAAAGATTTAGACAACCCGCCAGATGATTTACCAGTTAATGGACGTGACCTTGTAACAGGTATTCCTAAACAAATTATGGTGAGTTACCAAGAGATTGCAGAAGCACTTGATAAGAGTATTTTTAAAATTGAAGAAGCAATCTTAAAAGCCCTAGAAACCACGCCACCAGAGCTTGCTGCGGATATTTACCGCCGCGGATTATACCTCACAGGTGGTGGTGCTTTACTACGTGGACTCGATAAAAGATTAAGTGCAAAAATTAAATTACCTGTTCACGTTGCAGAAGATCCACTTAAGAGTGTTGTGCGTGGTACTGGTTTAGCACTTAAAAATTATCAGCGTTTTCCGTTCATCATGCGCTAATAATTTACCTTGAAAAATATTTTTGATTTCATTCGTAGGCATTTTACATTACTTAGCTTTTTGCTATTGCAAATAGCTTCCATTTATATGCTTACTAAAGCCAGCACTTCGCATCAAACTTTTTTTTCTGCGAAGATGAGCGATGCAACTTCAAAAATTAATGAGCGCTATTACAATATGCGTGGCTACTTTTTTTTAAGAGAAACCAATCAACAATTAGCACTTGAAAACGCGCGTCTTTTAAATTTACTACGTTCAAATATATCGGTACCAGATTCTAGTATTCAAATTGTAACTGATTCGGTATACAAAGACTCCCTCAATAAATTTAGAAAATACAATTGGCTTCCAGCCAAAGTAATTGGCAATACCGTTTCTTTACAAACTAATTTTTTAACACTTGAACGCGGCCGTTTACAAGGTGTAAAAAAAGGTATGGCAGCGGTAAGTCCAGAAGGCATTGTTGGTGTTGTAGTTGAAGTATCTGACAATACAAGTAAGGTTATGAGTTTACTGCACCGCAACAGTAGGGTTAGTGCCATGCTTAAAAAAGACAATAACGCGGGTAGCATCGAATGGGATGGAGCTAGTCCGTATTACCTGCTTTTACGCAACGTTTCTAAGGGTGCTAAAGTGGTAAAAGGCGACACAGTTGTTACAAGCACGTACTCGGCAAACTTCCCGCCATACCAAATTGTAGGCCGGGTAGCTGAAATAGAAGCCGACCCTTCTAGTAATTTTTATACCCTTAAAATTAAAACAGCCGTTAACTTTTTTACGGTTCAGTTTGTATACCTTGTAGAGAACCTTCGCTACCAAGAGCAATTTGATATAGAAAACAACAATTCAAAAACACGTGAATAGCTTACTTAAAAATATCATTCGGTTTGCGCTGTTTCTGCTACTTCAAATTGTGGTACTCAACGAAGTGCCGCCCGTGCACCGCTTTATCATACCCTACCTATATTTCTTATATATACTTTGGTTGCCGTTTTCGATGAACCGGTTTTCACTCCTCATTGTTGCTTTTTTGTTTGGCCTTTCATTAGACTATTTTACGGGTACTACCGGTCTGCATGCCGCTCCCTGCGTGCTTATCGCTTATATTAGACCCTACCTTTTAAACCTACTATTACCACAAGAAACCATCGAACAAAGCTACGCAGAGCCAGGTGTAAACAGCATGGGATGGGCGCCTTACGCGGTTTATGTAGGACTACTAACTTTTATCCATCACTTTTACTTGGTGCTTATCGAATGGCTTCAATTTGGAGACTTTGTATACTTTTTAGGCAAGGTGATTGGCACTACCCTTGTAAGCTTTATGATGATTGTACTTTCCGAACTTCTTTTTTTAAGAAAAGGCAAGTACAGAACCAACGCAGCCTAGTTTCTACTGTCCACAAGTATGCATAAGTTTTTTTTGACAAATTGATGTATTGTTGGCTTTGTTGCATCAAATTTGCATTAGATTTTCGTTGAATTCGTTGAATTATTTTTCCAAGCTCCTATGTCTGCCTTTAACCAAAACCGAAGTAGAATTGTACAACTTATTTTTATAGGCGCTTTTGTTTTAATTACCCTTCAGCTCATTAACCTTCAGGTATTTTCAACTAAATACAAAATGGCTGCAGATAATAATGCCTTTTATCGAAAAGTGATTTATCCAGACAGGGGTATCATTTTTGACAGAAAAAAAAGAGCCATTCTTGAAAATACCATCAGTTACGATTTGGTAGTAATACCTGCAGAGTCTAAAGGAACAGACACGCTTGCACTTTGTGCCTTATTAAATATAGATACCGCCACTTATAAAAAAAGGATGCGCGATTTAATATTTAAAAACGGTGCTGTTAAACCTAGTGTATTTGAACCCTTACTCACCACCGAAAATTTTGCGCGCCTCAACGAAAACATGTACCGCTTTCCAGGCTTTACGCTCAGTGAAAGATCGGTACGTTCGTATCCATATGATTGCGGCGCTGCTGTGCTTGGTTACACCGCAGAAGTAGACACCGGTTTTTTGCGCAGACATAAATATGAAGGTTACGAAATGGGTGATTACTTTGGTACCACAGGACTTGAAAATAGTTACGAAAAAGTGCTGATGGGTCAGCGCGGTATCAAGCGATTTATTAGAGACAATAAAGGAAGAATTCAGGGGCCTTGGGAAAAAGGAGAATTTGATACAGCCGCTATTGCCGGTAGAAATTTATACTCCAGCATCGATGTGGAACTCCAAAAACTTGGCGAGAAACTGATGGAAAATAAAGTGGGTAGTATTGTTGCGATTGATCCCAAAACAGGCGGCATTTTATGTATGGTTAGCGCCCCTACCTATAACCCCAATTACCTAACGGGCAACCAAAGAAAAAAGCATTTGGTTGACATGATGTACTTTGATCCTAGAAAACCATTACTCAACAGAACCGTTAGTACCACTTACTCTCCGGGCTCTACCTTTAAAACACTGGTAGGTATTATTGGCATGGCCGAAGGTGTGATTGATGATCAAATGACGGTTACTTGTGGTGGCAGTTATTTAGGTTGCGGCCGAAGAATGGGATGTCATGCTGCAGGCACATTTACATTAAAGCCCGCTATTTCAAAATCTTGTAATAGTTATTTTGCAGTAGCCTTTCGTAGAATATTAGACAATGCAAAGGTTAATAATAGAGATATAACCCTTGGCCTCTTTAACGAATACGCCTACTCATTTGGGCTTGGGAAAAAATTAGGTGTAGATCTTCCTTCAGAAAGAATGGGCAACATCCCTACCGCCAAATATTACCAGAAAATATTTGGTAAAAATTGGCAGGCATGTAATATTATTTCTAACTCCATTGGACAAGGAGAAATTACAACAACCCTCACTCAACTTGCCAATGTAATGGCCATCATTGCCAATAAAGGTTGGTACTATTTACCACACTTAATTGATTCTGTAGAAGGCGGTGATGACTATGAAATGCTTGCCCGCTTTAAAGTAAAACAGAGAACAAAAAATATTGCTGAAAGTATTTTTGAAGA
>CANEWV010000282.1 GCA_947442905.1 Chitinophagaceae bacterium
AAATCTAGAAATGTAGATACCCAGGCTGTATTTAGTTTACGTGGTAAGCCACTTAATGCTTATGGCCTCACTAAAAAAGTGGTGTATGAAAATGAAGAGTTTAACTTATTGCAACACGCGCTCAATATTGAAGATGGACTCGAAGGACTCAGGTACAACAATATTGTAATTGCTACCGATGCCGACGTGGATGGTATGCACATCCGGTTACTACTCATGACATTCTTTTTGCAGTTTTTTCCTGACCTCGTAAAAAAAGGTCACGTATATATTTTAGAAACGCCATTATTTAGGGTGCGTAATAAACAAGAAACCATATACTGTTACGACGAAACGGAAAAGCAGGCGGCTGTAAAAAAATTAGGCAACAAGCCAGAAATCACAAGGTTTAAAGGACTGGGTGAAATTTCGCCAGAAGAGTTTGGACGATTTATTGGACTTGATATGCGTGTGCAACCCGTTATTTTAGAAGTAGGCGATCATATCCAGCACTTACTAGAATATTACATGGGTAAAAACACCATGGAGCGCCAAGAGTTTATTATCAACAATTTAAAAGTTGAATTAGACCTCGTTAACGAATAATATTATTCATCATTTTAGAAGATATACTTTATGATTCACGTTGTTTTTGATCATGCAAATGTGGGAGTGTTAAATGGGGCAATAGAAATAGACGAAACATTGCAAGGGAATATCATTGAAATTAAGGACGACTATATGGTGGGTCCATTAGGGGCTATTTATGAAACCGAAGGCTACCAGGAGCGCAAGCAGTGGTGGGAAGGGGTACTTCAAAATTCGCCGTATCAAGACCAGCTTGCTATTGTAGATGATAAATTAACAGTGCATCAGCTCCTTGCCACTTTAGATGAAAATCCCGAAGAAGAAGTGTGGCTTTGGATGGCACAAAATGCACATGATGTTTGTGGTTATTACTGGCTCATGACGCAGTTAAAAGAATATGCAGGTCGCATTCAAGTACTATATTTAAACAACCTTCCTTTTATTAATGAAAAGGGGCAAATATTTTATCCGGTATACCTGCACGAAATTCAACCTAAAGAATTTTTAAAAGCTAAAAAATTAGCGCGTCCTATTACACTCAGCGAATTTGAAGTGGATCCGGACGAGTGGAAAAAAATTGCCACCGAAGGCTCGATGGTGCGCTTTTTAGAAGGCGGTAAAAAATTAGTAGGCAAAGGAGAAGAGTTTTTTGATAAAGAAATTTTGGCTGGCGTAACGGGCGATGCTCAAAAATTGAATAAAGTCATTCAAAATATTTTAGCCAAGTTAAAAGTAAAAACAGGCGATGCTTTTATTGTACACAGGTTAAAGTCGCTGGCTGTATTAGGCAAAGTAGAAATAATTGGTAACATTGAAAAAGGCTGGAAAGATTGGAGTGTTAAATTGGCAAATTAAAATTGGGTAACAAAAAATGGCGAAAGAGAAACATCAATATATTGTAGGGGATAATGTGTCAGGCGTTCAGGGCCAATATAAAAATTGGTTTTTAGACTATGCTTCTTATGTTATTTTGGAGAGAGCGGTACCTGCCATCGAAGATGGATTAAAACCTGTACAGCGTAGGATTTTACATTCCATGAAAGAAATGGATGATGGCCGTTTTAATAAAGTGGCCAACATTATTGGACAAAGTATGCAGTACCATCCTCACGGAGACGCGAGTATTGGTGATGCACTTGTGAACCTGGGTCAAAAAGATTTACTGATTGATACACAGGGTAACTGGGGAGACGTAAGAACTGGAGATCAGGCGGCTGCTTCCCGTTATATTGAGGCCCGCTTGTCTAAGTTTGCACTTGAAGTTGCCTTTAATGCAAAAACAACCACTTGGCAGTTAAGTTACGATGGACGTAAAAATGAGCCCGTAACGCTACCTATGAAATTTCCTTTACTACTAGCACAGGGTGCCGATGGTATTGCGGTGGGTTTGTCTACTAAAATTTTACCCCATAATTTTTGCGAATTAATTGATGCCACCATCAAATATTTAAAAGGTAAAAAGTTTGAAATCTTTCCTGATTTTCAAACAGGTGGTATGGTGGATGTGTCTGGTTATAACGAAGGTAAGCGTGGTGGTAAAGTAAGGGTGCGTGCACACATCGAAGAGCTAGATAAAAAAACGCTCGTTATCAAAGATGTGCCATATGGTGTTACGACCACCCAGCTCATGGAAAGTATTACCAAGGCCAACGATCAGGGTAAAATAAAAATTAAAAAAGTTACGGATGTAACAGCTGCTGCAGTTGAAATTCATATTGATTTAGCACCTGGCATTTCTCCAGACATCACCATCGATGCGCTCTATGCGTTTACAGATTGTGAGGTAAGTATTTCTCCTAATGCATGTGTGGTTATTAACCATAAGCCACACTTTATTGGGGTGCAGGAGCTTTTAAAAGATGCGGCAGACAATACCAAAGAATTACTTCGCAAAGAATTAGACATTAGGCTTTCTGAGTTAGAAGATAAATGGCATTATACATCGCTTGAAAAAATATTCTTTGAAGAAAAAATTTACAAAGAACTAGAGCAAAAACATGCTTCTTGGGAAAACGTAATTGAAGCAATTGATAAAGCCTTTACACCTTTCAAGAAAAAATTAAAGCGTGCTATAGAAAGAGAAGATATTTTAAAACTTACAGAAAAGCCCGTTCGCCGTATTTACAGACTTGACATCAATGAACTAATTGAACAAATTAGAGGCATTGAAGAAGAAATCAAACAAGTTAAATTTGATTTAGATCACCTTACAGAATATGCTGTCGCTTATTTTGAAAACCTCTTAAAAAAGTACGGTAAAAATAAAGAGCGTAAAACGGAAATTAAAGCCTTTGATACCATTCAGGTAAAGCAAGTAGCGATTGCCAATACCAAGCTATACATCAATAGGGCAGAAGGTTTTATAGGAACCAGTCTTAAAAAAGATGAGCACTTGTGTGACTGTTCTGACTATGATGATATTATAGCATTTACCAAAGCGGGTACCATGAAAGTGGTTAAAGTGTCCGATAAAATATTTATTGGTAAAGACATTTTATACGCCGCGGTGTTCCAAAAAAATGATGAGCGTACCACCTACAATTTGATTTACGTAGATGGTGCTTCAGGAGTTACCTATGCAAAGCGTTTTAACGTAACGGGTGTAACACGCGATAAAGAATACGATTTAACAAAGGGTACTGATAAAACGCGCGTACATTATTTTACGGCCAACTTAAATGGAGAAGCAGAAACGCTTAAATTAATATTGAGTCCTAATTGTACCGCTCGTATTAAAGAACTTGATTTTTATTTCGAAGAAATTGAAATTAAAGGACGTTCTAGTATGGGTAATCAGGTAACAAAGTATCCTATTAAAACGGTTAAGTTTAAAGAAGCCGGCAAAAGCACACTGGCTGGTCGTAAACTTTGGTTTGACGATAAATTTGG
>CANEWV010000283.1 GCA_947442905.1 Chitinophagaceae bacterium
AAGAGTTTACCAATGCCACTAGTAATTGGTAACTTAAAGCGTCTTGAAATGCTTCGCACGATGCCAGAACTTAAAGAAAAGTTATGGAGCAATGCATTAAAATTACAAGCAGGCTTAAAAGAGCGTGGTTTTGATATTGGTAAAACCGATACGCCTGTTACACCTGTATACATGAAAGGTGGGGTAGAAGAAGCCACTGCGATGGTAATGGACTTACGCGAAAACTATAAAATATTTTGCTCGATTGTAGTATATCCTGTTATTCCAAAAGGACATATTATTTACCGCTTAATTCCTACAGCAGCGCACACAGACGCTGATATCCAGGAAACATTAATTGCGTTTACTGAAACTAAAGCCAAGTTAGATGCTGGTGCTTACAAGGTAGAAGCGATACCTGATATGGCAGAGAAAAAATAAATGAAAAGCATATAAAAAGGCCCGCTACTTTGTAGCGGGCCTTTTTAGTTATATACATTTCGACTTTATGCGCAACAATAATTATAAACTTTTGATTAGTTCGTTAGCAAAAGTTACATAGTCTGCATTTTTGCCTGTAGCAATATCAATACATTTTTGTGCACTTGCTTTAGCACTTACTTTATCGCCAAGCGCTTTTTCAATTCTTGCTTTTAAAAGTAACATCCAATATGCTTCTTTGTTACCTTCAACAGCTTTGGTAATGTTTACAAGTGCTTTGTTGTAATCTTTATCAAACTCATAATAAAAATTAGCAGCTGTGTTGTATGTGTTTGCTTGCACTGCATCTGCAGCTAAAGCTTTTTCTACTTGTGCACGAACGCGGTCTTTAATATTAGTGCTGATAGGAAGGGCTACTTGTACACCAGCCCAAGCCATATGTAATTCACAAGTTTCTGCAGCGATGTTTTCAAACTGCATGGTAAAAGTTTCTGTAAAGTTTGCAGCTTTTTGCGCTTTTACTTTTACGCGAACAACGTCTTCTGCTTCTTTATATCCGTCAGATCCCCAGTTGTTTAATCCTTTATTAATAATTACGTCCCAGATTTCTTTGCCAGGGATTGCATAAATAACATAAGTGCCAGCTTCTAATTCGGTACCACCAATGGTTACTTTATCGGTAAATTTAATTTTAGTTGCTGCGTTTGCACCAAGGCGCCATAAGCTA
This sequence comes from Chitinophagaceae bacterium, assembly GCA_947442905.1. Next base: position 1,148 of record CANEWV010000283.1, read on the forward strand.
CCTAATGGGGCTAATTCACTTTTTTCTTTTAATACCGTACGACCTTTAATATTAGGGCGAGAGTATGTTAATTCAATAGCACCCATACCAAAATCTTGATTGATTTTTTGTGTGGTACTTGGTGCAGGCATTTTAATTTGAGCGCTTGCAAACATTGTTACAAAAGCGGCTGCAATAGTGAGTATTTTTTTCATAGGTAAAACTTTATGTTTTTAGAATAGCAAACCTAACACTATTTTTTAAATGCAGGATGAAACTGTTGAAGGGTATCCCTTAAAAAATCACGGTTCAGGTGGGTGTAAATTTCGGTGGTGGTAATGCTTTCGTGGCCCAGCATTTCTTGAACGGCCCTTAAATCGGCACCGCCCTCCACTAAATGGGTGGCAAAACTATGCCTAAAGGTATGCGGTGAAATCACTTTTGTGATGCCTGCAGTAAGCGCCAGGCTTTTGATAATATAAAATATCATCACCCGGCTTAATGCATTGCCTCGCCTGTTTAAAAACAGGATATCTTGGTTTTTTTCTGAAACAGTTTGGTGCGATCTCACCGTGTCTTTGTAAATTTTAATGCACTTAATGGCGTCGGTTCCAATAGGTACCAGTCTTTCTTTATCGCCTTTACCAATTACCCGGATAAATCCAATGTCTAAATACAAGCAAGAAATTTTAAGCCCTACCAGTTCACTTACACGTAGTCCACAACTATACATGGTTTCTAAAATGGCTTTATTTCTAGTGCCCTCGGCACTCGATAAATCGATGGCTCCAATAAGCTGTTCTATTTCTTCAAAGCTTAAAGTATCTGGTAATTTTCGTCTGGTTTTTGGGGCTTCAAGTAGGGTAGAAGGATCGATGGTGACAAGCTGTTCTGTAAGCAAGTATTTATAAAAACTTCTGATACCAGATATAATACGTGCTTGTGTTGTAGCGCCCATGCCAAGCTCACCAATCCATTTTACAAAAGCCTGTAAGTCTTTGAGGGTAAGGGCTGCAGGATTTTTTTCGTTATTCGTTACTTGTAAATACTGTGTTAGTTTGGTTACATCATGTAGGTATGCTTCCACCGAGTGGTCACTCAAAGATTTCTCCAATCGTAAGTATGCTTTATATCCTTTTTTATAGGCTTCCCACATCGGTTAATTATTAATTGCGCAGTGTTTACCGGTTAATTTGGAAATGAAGGTAAGCTAACCGATATTGCGACACCAAATTTATTCAAAGTAAAGTCAAGAAATGCAGGTGAATCTTAAGTCGTTTAAACAGAAGGCGAAAAAACACGAAAAATCTTTTAAAAGTTTCTTATCAAAAATTGGACGTAAGCCGCCTAAAGATTTAGATAAAAATGCACCTGCTATTGATGCCGAAGTTTGGAAAGATGTAGACTGTTTAAGTTGTGCCAATTGTTGTAAAAGCATGAGCCCTACATTTACGGCTACTGATATTAAAAGAATTGCTGGTCACTTTAATATTTCCCCTAAAGAGTTTAAAACTACTTGGCTCGAGTATGATGCCAAAGACAATGACTGGGTGAATGTTTCACAGCCTTGTCAGTTTTTAAATTTGAGCACGAACATGTGTTCTATTTATGAGGTAAGACCCGCAGACTGTGCCGGTTTCCCGCATCTCAAAAAGAAAAAATTTGTAGAATATTTGCACGTGCACAAGCAAAATATATCATACTGCCCTGCCACATTTAAGATGGTTGAAAAGATGATGGAGCGCTACTAGAAGTAAACATCCTCAATAAAATATAGGGTAGGTTCTTTGCCTGACTCAAGATTAATGGCTACCACATCAAACTGAATGTTTTTAAAGTTTGGGTGTAAGTAATGATAGTGGCAGGCGGCATTTTTTAAATGCCTCATTTTTTTACCCGATATATGCTGCTCAGGGTGTCCATATTGCAAGCTGGTTCTGGTTTTTACTTCCACAAAATGAAGGGTCTTGTCAATGGCTGCAATAATATCAAGTTCCCAGTGATGGTGTCTCCAATTAACATCTAATATGGTATAGCCCCGATTTTTTAGGTAATCAACTGCAAGTGTTTCCCCCTGTTTTCCTATTTGAAGATTTTGAGACGGCATAGGATTAAAATTGTTGGGTTGTATAACATACGAAGGGATTTTTCGTTTCTATAAAAAAAAGGAACATGTCTTTTAATTATAGCGTTCATAAATTACAAGGTACCGTGCAGCACTATAGCTGGGGTGGTACCACATTTTTGCCTAAGCTCTTAAGTATCGAAAACCCAAATCATAAACCCTTTGCAGAGTATTGGTTGGGTATTCATGCTGGTGGGCC
>CANEWV010000284.1 GCA_947442905.1 Chitinophagaceae bacterium
GCTATTTTTGGATCAGGCATTGTTGTGGTGTACGCATTAATTGCTATTGCATTTTTTATGTCCATTATGTTTCCAACTATTTTTTCATTGGGTATTAAAGAAGTGGGCGCCGATACAAAAATGGCATCTAGTTTAATTGTGATGTCGATAGTTGGTGGCGCATTTTTGCCTCCGGTGCTTGGAATTATTTCTGATACAACAGGTAGTATTCAAAATGGGTATATTGTACCACTTCTTTGTTTTGTTGTGGTGTTTTTATTTGCAAACAAAGGATATAAAGTTAAATCTGTATAGTACCCATGACTACTGTGCCACCAAAAAGATTAGTGATAGAGATGCACCCCAAAGACAATGTGTTGGTGGCGTTAACTCAATTAGCCGAAGGGCAGGTTGTGGAATACCGTGAAGAGCAGTATACTATTTTGGAACCCATCCAAAGCAAGCATAAATTTTATACTACTGATCTTCCCAAAGGTGCTTCTGTATTCATGTACGGCGTTTTAGTTGGAACTACCCAACAAGATGTTGCCAGGGGAAGCCTTGTTACTACCGCTAATTTAAAGCATGCTGCAGAGCCTTATGCCTATCGTGAAACAAAATTTTCATGGGGAAAGCCAGATGTATCAAAATTCACCAATCAAACATTTAATGGGTTTCACAGGTCTGACGGTCGTGTAGGGACTGCTAATTATTGGTTATTTATACCTACCGTCTTTTGTGAGAACAGAAATTTAGACGTTATAAAAGAGGCACTACATCACAAACTTGGTTATGCAGTGAGTGATAAATATAGTAAGTATACCCAGTCGCTTTTAGAGGCATATGAAAAAGGAGAAGCGATTACTAATATCAATTTTTCTCCTACTAATACGCCTCAAAAAAACCGAGTATTTAAAAATGTTGATGGCATTAAATTTTTAAACCATAATGGCGGTTGTGGAGGCACAAGAGCAGATGCAGCAACATTAAGTGCCTTACTTGCTTCTTATGCAAATCATCCAAACGTTGGTGGGATAACGGTTTTAAGCCTTGGATGCCAACATTTGCAGGTAGAAGATTTCAAAAATGATATTAAAAAAATAGCACCTGATTTCAATAAACCACTTTATATTTTTGAACAGCAACAATCAGAAAGCGAAGAAGAATTGATTGCATCTGCGATCAGAAAAACATTTGAAGGTCTCATTGCAATCAATCAATTTGAAAGGCAGCCAGCTCCACTAAGTGCACTTACACTTGGCGTAAAATGTGGCGGTAGTGATGGATTTAGTGGTGTTTCTGCAAATCCAGCTGTGGGATATGCCTCAGATCTACTAGTGGCGCTTGGGGGTAAAGTATTATTGGCCGAATTTCCAGAGCTATGTGGCGTAGAACAAGATTTAATTGATCGTTGTGAGACGAAGAGCGCTGCTAATAAATTTATAGACCTCATGCATAGTTATGATGCACTAGCACATAAAGTAGGTTCGGGATTTCATATGAATCCTTCCCCAGGAAACATTAAAGATGGTCTTATTACAGATGCCATTAAAAGCGCTGGAGCTGCAAAAAAGGGAGGGACATCTCCGGTTGTAGATGTATTGGATTATACAGAGCCTGCAACCAAACCCGGTCTTAGCCTTGTATGTACGCCAGGAAATGACGTAGAAGCTACTACTGGTAAGGCAGCAGCAGGAGCCACCCTCATATTATTTACCACCGGACTTGGAACACCAACAGGTAATCCAGTTTGTCCGGTCATTAAAGTGGCCACCAATTCATCTCTTGCAAAAAGAATGAAAGACATTATCGATATTGATTGTGGTCCTATCATTAGTGGTGAAAAAACCATTGAACAAATGGGTATAGAAATTTTAGAATATTGCATTAAGGCAGCGAGTGGTGAAGTGACTCCAAAAGCAGTGCTTTTAAATCAAGACGATTTTATACCGTGGAAGCGCGGCGTTTCTTTATAATTATTTTTTATGTTTTCATTAGTTAATAAAAAAGCAGTTATCACCGGTGGTGGTAGTGGTATTGGAAAAGCAATAGCCGTCACTTTTGCAGCACAAGGAGCAGCAGTGCATGTGTTAGAACTAACCAGAGAGGCTGGGGCAGATACGGTTGCAACTATTAGCGCAATGGGAGGATCGGTAACGGTACATGCTTGTAATGTTGCTAATAAAGATGAAGTAAATAAAGTGTTTGCATCGATTGGGGCATTTGATATTTTAGTGAACAATGCCGGCGTTGCACATATTGGCAAAGCCGACACAACACCTGAAGCAGATTTTGACAGGGTGATGTCTATCAATGTAAAAGGCGTGTATCACTGCATAGCTGCTGCTATACCAGGTTTTCGTACCAACGGTAGCGGCGTTATCATTAACATGGCTTCTATTGCTGCATGGGTAGGAATTGCTGATCGTTTTGTATATTCTACTGCCAAAGGCGCTGTTATGGCCATGACGCTTTCTGTTGCAAAAGATTACATGCATGAAAATATAAGGTGTAATTCTATTTCACCCGCGCGCGTGCACACACCGTTTGTGGATGGATTTATTGCAAAAAATTATCCGGGTAAAGAACAAGAAATGTTTGAAAAATTATCTGCATCACAACCTATTGGTAGAATGGCACAGCCTAGCGAAGTAGCAGCCCTCGCACTTTATTTAGCAAGTGATGAAGCTTCATTTATTACAGGATGTGACTATCCAATAGATGGTGGATTTATAAAACTCAATAATTAATTTTTAGATTTTAATAGAGCAAGCAATGAAACTTATAAGATTTGGACAAGAAGGACATGAAAAACCGGGTATCATCATAAATGATATTTGGTATGATGTATCTAGTGTGGTAGCTGATTACAACGAAGCTTTTTTTGCGAACAATGAAATAGAAAAAATTGAATCTGCGGTTGCTGCGGGCAAATCATTTCCAGCAGTAGAGCCTACTACCAGACTTGGTTCTGTAGTTGCTAGGCCATCAAAAATTATTTGTATTGGCCTTAATTATGTAGACCATTGTTTAGAAACCAATGCACCCATTCCAGCAGAGCCCGTTTTATTTTTTAAATCTACCACGGCATTATGTGGTCCAAACGATAGTGTTGTTATTCCAAAAAATAGCGTGAAAACAGATTGGGAAGTAGAGCTTGCATTTGTTATAGGTAAAAAAGCCTCTTATGTAGAAGAAGCTGATGCACTAGATTATGTAGCAGGCTACTGCTTACACAACGACTATAGCGAAAGAGAATTTCAATTAGAAAGAGGTGGACAATGGGCTAAAGGAAAAGGTTGCGATACGTTTGCACCACTTGGACCATTTTTAGCAACCCCCGATGAAATTGCAGATGTCAACAATTTAAAAATGTGGTTAACTGTAAATGGTAAAACCTATCAAAATAGTAACACGTTAAATCTTGTTTTCCAAATACCTTTTTTGGTGCATTACTTA
>CANEWV010000285.1 GCA_947442905.1 Chitinophagaceae bacterium
AAATCATGAACCAGCCGCCTGCCTTTTTTTAGGACTTAAGTCTTATATTGCAATACTTATATACCTTATGAAAAAATCTAATAAATTAACCCTCTACATTGTTATTGCAATGATTGCTGGGGTCATTCTTGGTTATTTTGTACATCAAAATAGTGAGCCTGCGTTTATTCAATCTTTCTCGAAAAATTTAAAGCTACTCACCACCATATTTTTAAGGCTGGTTCAAATGATTATTGCGCCGCTTGTGTTTTCTACCCTTGTTGTGGGTATTGCCAAGCTTGGCGATTTAAAAACGGTAGGACGTGTAGGCGGAAAAGCATTGTTATGGTTTTTAACTGCCTCACTTGTTAGTTTACTTATTGGACTTGTGCTGGTAAATGTATTTCAGCCAGGCGCTGGTATTAATTTAAGCAATGCTGATATGAGTGGCGCGCAAGACCTTGTGGGTAAAACGCAGGAGTTTAGCATACAAAAATTTATAGAACACGTATTCCCTAAAAGCGTTGTTGATGCTATGGCCAATAACGAAATTTTACAACTTGTTATATTCAGCATCTTTTTTGGTGTGGCCACCGCTTCAATGGGTGAAAAAGCAAACGTTGTGGTTAAAGCACTTGACGCTGTAGCGCATGTGATTTTAAAAATGGTTGGCTACGTTATGAATTTTGCACCACTGGGTGTGTTTGGTGCCATTGCTGCAGTTATTGCCACCAAAGGACTTGACGTATTTGTTTTTTACGGAAAATATCTACTTTATTTTATTATGGGTATCGCTACTTTATGGGCGGTGCTTTTATTGGTAGGATTTTTAATTTTAGGCAAGCGTTTACCAGGATTATTAAAAGCTATTTTTCCGCCGCTTATCATTGCATTTAGCACCACCAGTAGTGAAGCGGTGTTTCCTAAATTAACCGAAGAGCTCGAAAAATTTGGTTGTAAAGACAAAATTGTTTCTTTCATATTACCGCTTGGTTACTCTTTTAATTTAGATGGTAGTATGATGTATATGACATTTGCAAGCCTCGCTATTGCGCAGGCTTATGGTATTCATATCGATATTGGTACGCAGCTAACCATGTTAATTGTACTCATGCTTACCAGTAAAGGTATTGCCGGCGTACCTCGTGCATCACTTGTGGTTGTTACGGCTACCTGTGCTATGTTTAATATTCCGCCAGAAGGGATTGCACTTATTTTACCGATCGATCATTTTTGTGACATGTTTAGAACTGCTACCAACGTATTAGGTAATGCGCTTGCAACAAGTGCAGTTAGTAAGTGGGAGGGTTCCTTAGAAAATCCAACAGAAGTTGTAGCGTAACTAAAAGATAAAAATATTACCATGTTCTTATTAGATGCTTTTCATTGGAGTCAATTATTGCAACCACAGTTTTATATTGAGCATGGTGGGCTTTGGCTTATTTTATTAGTTGTATTTGCAGAAACAGGACTCTTTGCAGGATTTTTTTTACCAGGCGATAGTTTACTTTTTGTAGCAGGTATTTATAGTACCAATTTAGCGGCTCAACTTTGGTCGACAGGCAACGAGTTTACAGATTTATTTTTACTGATGGGTCTTATTGCAGCTGCAGGTATTGCAGGTAATGCAACGGGTTATTGGTTTGGTAAAAAAGTAGGACCTGCTATGTTTAGCTGGAAAGAGAATTTATTGTTTAAAAGAAAATATTTAGTTCAAGCGCAAGAGTTTTACGATAAACACGGCGGTGGTGCTATCATTGTAGCTAGGTTTATACCAATTGTAAGAACCTTTGCACCCATTGTTGCTGGCATTGTAGGGATGAATCAAAAAAAGTTTGTCAGCTTTAATGTTATTGGGTCTATTGCTTGGGTATTTAGTATGTTATTTTCTGGGCACTTTTTACAGAAATGGATTTTGAGCGAGTTTGGTTTTGATTTAAAAAATCATTTAGAAGTCATTGTACTTGGCATTGTATTTTTTACAACAGCACCTGTAATTATCAAACTGTTTTTTGGAAAATCTAAGAAAGCGTAGTTATGGACCTAACTGAAAAAAAGATATCTATTTTTTCGCTTCCAGTAATTGTGGCGGCGCTAGGTTATTTTGTAGACATCTACGATTTACTATTATTTACGATTGTTAAAAAAACAAGTATGCTAGGTGTGGGTTCTACCGAGGCTACACTGCTTGTAGATAGTACGCGTGTTATCAATTGGCAAATGACGGGCCTTTTATTAGGGGGCATTATTTGGGGTGTGCTTGCCGATAAAAAAGGAAGGTTAAGTGTGCTCTTTGGTTCTATCATTTTATATTCTACTGCAAATTTTGCAACAGGGTTTGTAACCACTGTTGACCAGTATGCATGGGCTAGATTTATTGGTGGACTTGGCCTTGCCGGAGAGCTTGGCGCAGGCATCACACTTGTAAGTGAACTCCTTCCTAAAAATAAAAGAGGGGTAGGTACGTCTCTTGTAGCCGGCATTGGACTTTTTGGTGCGGTGGCCGCTTACTATACCTATCAGTACACGCAGGATTGGCGCCTTTGTTATAAAATAGGGGGTGTGCTAGGTATTTGCCTTTTACTGCTGCGTGTTAAGGTAGCAGAATCGGGCATGTTTGCTACTGCAAAAGCTTCGGAAGTCGTTAAAGGAAATTTTTTCATGCTCCTTAATAATGGCAAGCGCTTTAAAAAATATTTTGTTGCGATTTTAATTGGATTGCCTACCTGGTATGTGATTGGAATATTACTCAACCAAAGTGATCGTTTTGGTAAAGCTATGTTTAATAGCACCACCATCGATTCTGGTAGAGCCATCATGTTTGGATATGTAGGTATCGCCGTTGGTGATATTTTAATTGGCCTTGTAAGTCAGTATTTTAAGAGTCGTAAAAAAGCGCTCCTATTATTTTATGGTCTTACCATGCTTGGCTTATTATTTTATTATAGTAATTACAACAACTCCGATACCACCATGTATTTGGTGGCCGGATGGCTTGGTTTTAGTACCGGTTTTTGGGCCATCTTTGTTACCATGGGTGCCGAGCAGTTTGGAACCAATTTGCGTGCTACAGCAGCTACTACCATTCCTAATATGGTGCGCGGCGCTCTTCCTTTAATGAATATGCTGTTTTTGGATTTGTTTCAAAAGTCTTGGCACTGGTCTATTGTATATAGTGGTATTATTACGGGTATCATTGTTATGTGCGTAGCTTTTACTGCCTATGCCTTTACCGAAGAAACATTCCATAAAGATTTAGATTATATGGAATTGGACTAATCAATACATCCCTCAATGAAATTTTTAGTAATCCGCTTTTCTTCTATTGGTGATATCGTTTTAACAACGGCAGCTATCCGTTGTTTGAAACAGCAAGTGCCTGATGCGGAAATTCATTTTTTAACCAAAGAAAGCTTTAAAGCGGTAACAATTCATAATCCATATATTTCGCAGT